>NZ_JVKV01000080.1 GCF_001072375.1 Streptococcus pseudopneumoniae | reverse complement strand
TATATGTTACTGACTTCGTCAGTTCTATCTACAACCTCAAAGCAATACTTTGAGCAACCTGCGGCTAGCTTCCTAGTTTGCTATTTGATTTTCATTGAGTATTAGTTACTTGCCCCAGATGTAGCATCCGCGTCTCCATGACCTCCATCACCGTGACCTCCGGCATCAGATGCACCTGAAGTAGCATCTGCGTCACCGTGACCGCCAGCAGGAGCAAATGGTCCGCTGCCTCCTACCAAGCGTTGACCTGTTTCTTTCAAGTACCAGTCAAGCCATGGTTGGAAGTTAAAGACAATTTCATTGATACCAGCATATGATCCGTCAGGATAGTACATTGCTTGGTAGTTGTGAGTGTTAATAACACCTGCAGGTGAACCAGGAACGATTGTACGTACGTATTCTTGGTTACCATTGCGAAGTGTTCCGATAACCCACTCAACATTTTTCATACGTGCTGGTGGAAGTGAATCGTGAATGGTTGACATACGGCTACCAGATTGAGATGGTACACGTTTTGCAAACATTGTATCAGGGTCTTGGTGAGCGTTGTTGTAGTAGAGGAATTGGTTGTTATCGTCAGCGTATGTCAATTCAAAAGGCATAGCTTTCAAGAACATATCGATTTGGTTAACAGTCAAGATACCATGGTCAAGCTTAACGTACGTATCACCGGATACAGCACCTGTAATTTCTGCAACTTTTTCTACCCATTCTGGATCATCAGGGTCAACTTCTGTAATCGTTGTAGCGATTGGTTTTCCACAATCCAAGTCTTCTGGTTCAATTGGTTTTGGTTTTTTCAATTTAGAAACGACTCCTACGTATTTGACAAAGTTATCTAAGCAAGTTTCAAGGAATTTAACAGTTCCTTCGTTAATAATATCTCCATTTGCATCAAAAGCTTCTTTAGCTTTTCCAAGGAGGAATTCATTACCTGGTAATGTGTAAGCATTCACTCCTGGTGCATCAAGAATCTTACGAAGGTGAACTTGAGCACGAGAAGTTCCTTGATCATAGTATGAAGCACCCACAATCATGACTGGTTTGTTTTCAAACGGATGCACTTCGTATGAAAGCCATTCAAGTACAGACTTAAGTGAAGCAGAAATAGTGTGGTTGTGCTCAGGAGTTGCAATAATGACACCATCTGCACGAGTAATTTTATTGTAAAGTAGGCGCAACTGGAAGCTGTCGTCCCATTTTTCGTCTTGGTTAAACATTGGAACTTCATCGATTTCCAAAACCTCTAGTTCAAATTTAATTTTAAACTGACGGCGGATGAATTCCAAGAGTTTGCGGTTATATGATTGATCGTAGTTTGATCCAACAAGTCCAACAAATTTCATTCTATTTTGTCTCCTATCTTACAAATTTTCCCAGTCAAATTCTTCTGCATCTTTACGAAGCAATTCTTGTGCGCTACGCAATTTTTCAGTAATCTTGACAAAGATACGGAAGTCATCAAAGATGGCATCCAATTTATTAATGACGTCAAGATCTACCAAGTCACCATTCTTATCGAAAGCTTGAAGAGAGTGAGAAAGTAAGAATTCATCAGGAAGAACTGTTGCTTTAATCTCAGGAGCATTCAAAATTTGACGAAGTTGCAATTGAGCACGTGAAGAACCGAGTGTACCGTATGAAGCACCAGTAATCATAATTGGTTTGTTCAAAAGTGGAAATACTCCGTAAGAAATCCAAGCAAGGGCGCTCATAAGAACAGCTGGAATTGAGTGGTCGTATTCTGGAGTACCGATGATAACACCATCAGCTGCTTCGATTTTAGCTACGATTTCCATAGCTTCAGCTGGAATTTGTTTGTCGGCTGGTTTGTTGAAAACTGGAAGATTTTTAATTTCGACCAATTCGATTTCTGCTTTATCAGCAAAGTGTTTTTGCATATATTGAAGCAGTTGGCGGTTTGTGGAACGTTTAGAGTTAGTTCCTACAATAGCAATAAGTTTTAGCATGAGCTTTCCTTTCTCTTTTTGCATTATTTATTATTTATCTTTGGATACCGGATGAACAAGCGATATGTCCATCTTTATCAATAAGGATGGCTTCGATTCCATCGATATTTTCGATTTGCCACATGATAGAAGCGCTACGTTCACCAAACAATCGTGTGGTCCATATCTCACCATCAACTGAGCGGTCAGATATAATCGTTAAACTAGCCAAATCCGTCTCAATAGGATAGCCAGTTTCGCTGTCGAAAATGTGATGATAATCCTTTCCATCGATTTCAAGATGCCGTTCATAAATTCCAGATGTAACAACTGACTTTCCAGTAATAGATAAGGTCATCAGGTGATTCCCACGTGGATGATTAGGGTCTTGAATACCAATTTGCCAAGGTTGTCCATTTCTGGCTTGGTTATTACCAATGGTAAGGATATTTCCCCCAAGATTGATAAGAGCAGAAGTGACACCATTTTCTTTTAAGAAAGTAGCAACCTTATCTGCGCTATAGCCCTTCGCTAAACAACCTAAATCAATTTTCATTCCTTTCTTTTCTAAGAAAACAGTAGAAGAAATTGAATCAAGTTTGATAAAACGGGGATCTATCAATGGTAAAACCGAAGAAATTTCTTCAGGACTAGCAACTTTTGCATCGGAAAAACCAATACGCCAGGTTTGTACCAAAGGACCAATGCTGATATTGAGATGACTTCCAGGAGCTAGACTGTGTTCTAATCCTAAAGAAATCAGTTCAAACAGATCAGGGTGTACCTTAACTGGGGCAATTCCCGCCTGATAGTTAATTTCCATCAATTCCGATTCGATACTATTTGCATTAAATCGAAATTCAAGTTCTTTTAGCAAATCAAAAGCTTGACGGAGAAGATTATCCGCTTGTTCATGTACCAAGGAAATAGTAATCGTAGTTCCCATTAACCGTTCAGATAATGAACTGAGAGGCAAAGAATCAACTCCCTTCAAATCAATTGGAAATAGTTGTAAATCCAGATATGAAAGCAATCTGAAGATTTAAATTTCATTTCCATATAAATAGAATATCATAAAGTCAGCGTTTTCACAAATTATTTTTTACAAAAAGTCAAGAAATATGCTTGAATAAATAAAAAATGTGCAAAAAACTTTGGAAAGGTTGAAAATAAATTAATATATATTTCAAAAAAATTTCAAAAAAACAGCAAACTAGTCAAAAAGCTTGTAAACGCTCACAGATAATGATATACTAGAAAGGTAAATAAAAAATTAAAGGTAGGAATTATCTTATGAGTAAAATCGTAGTCGTGGGTGCTAACCACGCTGGAACTGCTTGTATCAACACTATGTTGGACAATTTTGGAAGTGAAAATGAAATCGTTGTCTTTGACCAAAACTCAAACATTTCATTCCTAGGATGTGGAATGGCTCTTTGGATTGGTGAGCAAATCGATGGTCCAGAAGGTCTCTTCTACTCAGATAAAGAAAAATTGGAAGCAAAAGGTGCTAAAGTTTATATGAACTCACCAGTTCTTTCAATTGACTATGATAACAAAGTTGTAACTGCTGAAGTTGATGGAAAAGAACACAAAGAATCATACGAAAAATTGATCTTTGCGACTGGTTCAACTCCAATCTTGCCACCAATCGAAGGTGTTGAAATTGTTAAGGGTAACCGCGAATTCAAAGCAACTCTTGAAAATGTACAATTCGTTAAATTGTACCAAAACGCAGAAGAAGTTATCAACAAACTTGCTGACAAGAGCAAACATCTTGAGCGTATCGCTGTTGTCGGTGGTGGATACATCGGTGTTGAGCTTGCTGAAGCATTTGAACGTCTTGGAAAAGAAGTTGTCCTTGTTGATATCGTAGATACAGTCTTGAACGGTTACTACGATAAAGACTTCACGCAATTGATGGCTAAGAACTTGGAAGACCACAATATCCGCTTGGCACTTGGACAAACTGTTAAAGCTATCGAAGGTGACGGTAAAGTTGAACGCTTGATCACTGACAAAGAAACATTCGATGTTGACATGGTTGTTCTTGCAGTTGGTTTCCGTCCTAACACAGCTCTTGCTGATGGCAAGATTGAACTTTTCCGCAACGGTGCCTTCCTTGTAGACAAGAAACAAGAAACATCACTTCCAGGAGTATTCGCTGTGGGTGACTGTGCGACTGTTTATGACAACGCTCGTAAAGACACTAGCTACATCGCTCTTGCATCAAATGCTGTACGTACTGGTATCGTAGGTGCTTACAATGCTTGTGGACATGAACTTGAAGGAATCGGTGTTCAAGGATCAAACGGTATCTCAATCTATGGTCTTCACATGGTTTCAACTGGTTTGACTCTTGAAAAAGCTAAAGCTGCAGGCTACAATGCTGTTGAAACAGGCTTCAACGATCTTCAAAAACCAGAATTTATGAAACATGACAACTATGAAGTAGCAATCAAGATTGTCTTTGATAAAGATAGCCGTGAAATCCTTGGTGCTCAAATGGTATCACGTGATTCAGCAATCAGCATGGGAATTCACATGTTCTCATTGGCTATCCAAGAACATGTTACAATCGACAAGTTGGCATTGACAGACCTATTCTTCTTGCCACACTTCAACAAACCATACAACTACATCACAATGGCTGCACTTACAGCTGAAAAATAATGACTTGTAAAACGGAAGATTTTTTTCTTCCGTTTTTATCATCAAAAAAATAGTAACTTCGAATTTGAAGTTACTATTTTTGTTGTCTATATATTAGGAAGTTTCTTCATTCACAAATGTGAAGCCTTCCCCAAGAATTTCGTGAGCTTCAGTGATGGTGATAAAGGCCTTAGGATCAATCGTATGAATCAATTCTTTCATCTTAATCATTTCATTTCTTGCTACGATACAGTAGATAATTTTTAAATCTTTTTGACTGTAGTAACCTTGTCCAGATATGAAGGTGACACCTCGACCTAACTCTTCATTGATTTTATCTGCCACTTCCATAGGCTTTTGAGTGATAATCATAAAACCTTTTCCAGCATATCCGCCTTCACCAATCAAGTCAATAACTCTTGAGACGATGAAGTCAAATAGAAGTGTATAAGTAACGAGACGAAGGTCTTGGAAGATAATTAAAATGAGCATTAAGATGAGGAAGTCTAGTGCAAAAAGTAATTTCCCCACGGAGATATTGGTATACTTGTTCAGAATTCGAGCGACGATATCTGTTCCACCAGTGGTACCACCAGCATTGAAGATAATACCTAGACCAAGTCCCAAAAGAACACCTGCAACTAAAGCCACGATGACCAGATCTCCCTCAAGATTAAAGCTGAGAGGAACCTTTTCAAAGATTGCTAGCCAAATGGATAAGGAAATAGTACCAAGCAGGCTGCTGTATAGGGTCTTTGCACCAAATATTTTCCAGGCTAAAATGAATAATGGGATATTGATGATGAGGTTCATCACGGAGATAGGGATGTTAAAGAGATAATAGGTAATCAAGGTGATTCCCGTTGCTCCACCCTCGAATAAGTGGTGGGGCACAACAAAATACGTGAGTCCGAAGGCATAAATGGCAGCTCCGAATATAATGGTTAAAATAGATTTAATATGCCGTAGCATTGAACGCACCTCCCATTTTTAATTGAGTCTATAGCAGTAACAGCCCACCAGTATACAAGACTTATTTGATTTTCATGGACTGAATTTTTTCAGGGTCGGGTGTAACACGGAGGGTCTTTTGCCCAGTATAGGTGACAAAACCAGGTTTTCCACCAGTTGGTTTGTTGAGTTTTTTAACTTCAATCATATCCACCTGAACGAGGTTGGAGAGACGTCCCTTAGAGAAGTAGGCTGCAAGTTCTGCAGCGTCTGTTTTAACCTCATCAGTAGGATTGAGATTGCCTGAGATAACAACGTGACTTCCAGGAATATCCTTAGCGTGGAACCAGAGCTCTTCTTTACGGGCCATTTTAAAGGTCAATTCCTCGTTTTGTAGGTTATTGCGCCCCACATAGATGATCGTTTTTCCATCACTAGCTAGATACTGCTCAGGTTTCTGTCGTTTCTGGATTTTTTCCCTTTGTCTTCTGCGGATAAATCCTGTTTGGATCAATTCTTCACGAATTTCAGCAATCTCATCGAGTCCGGCTTGATTGAGGACAGTTTCGACACTTTCTAGATAGAGAATGGTTGCCTTGGTTTCTTCAATCAGGTCAGTCAGGTATTTAACAGCTTCTTTTAATTTCTGATAGCGTTTGAAGTAGCGTTGAGCATTTTGGTTTGGAGTTAAAGCCTTATCAAGTGCAATCGTGATAGGCTGGTTGGTGTAGTAGTTTTCTAAAATGACCTGATCTTGGTCATTGGGAACTTGATGAAGGAAAGTGGTTAGTAACTCACCTTTTTGACGAAATTCTTCTGCATTTTCGGTAGCCAGAAGTTCTTTTTCCTGTTTCTTTAGTTTTTGACGATTCTTTTGTAGTTCGTTTTCGACGCGACGTATGAGTTCGCTAGCCTGTTGTTTCACACGGTCACGTTCGGCTTTATCCTTGTAATAGACATCAAGTAATTGTGAAAGACTGTCAAAATTCTCCGCTGTTTTACTAGAAAAAGGCACACAAGAAAAGGATTTATCTGTTAGGCAAGGTTTGGTTTCTTGTCCAAAGAAGTTCCGGAAAGTGGCTAGTTTATCATTAAGCAGTTGTCTTTCTAACTCGGTTGCTGTATCTCTTCCCAAACCTTGAAAGAGGTTTTGAAGATTTTTAGCAGTTAACTCTTGGGTTTGTAGAATCTCAAAGAGTTTTTCGTCCTTGACCATAAAAGGATTGAGAGCTTCTGTACTTGGAGGAGCGATATAAGTAGCACCTGGTAATAAGGTACGGTAGCTATTTTGAGAGAAACCGATATGCTTGATAACTTCAAGAATTTTGTGACTAGACTTATCTACAAGGAGAATATTGCTGTGTTTGCCCATAATCTCGATAATAAGCGTGGCTTGGATATGGTCCCCAATCTCGTTTTTATTGGAAACCGTGATTTCCACGATACGATCGTTTTCAATTTGCTCGATTGACTCGATAACTGCTCCTTGAAGGTACTTTCTCAATACCATAATAAAAGTAGATGGCTGAGCAGGGTTTTCAAAGGTGGACTCTGTTAACTGGATGCGTCCAAAAACTGGATGGGCAGACAGGAGCAAACGATGGCTTTGGCGATTGCTACGGATTTGCAGGACCAATTCTTGGTCAAAGGGTTGATTAATCTTTTGGATGCGACCATTTAGTAGTTCAGTTCGCAATTCCTCAACCATGTGGTGTAAAAAAAATCCATCAAATGACATGGTTCTCTCCTCGTGAATGTATTCCATAGTATTATATCAAAAAGGTAGAATAAAATCATAGAAATGTGATATAATAAAGCCAAGTAAAGAGAATCGAGAAGCACATGTATATTGAAATGGTAGATGAAACTGGAAAAGTTTCAAAAGAAATTTTAGAACAAACACAGGAAATTTTAGAATTTGCTGCAAAAAAAATTGGAAAAGAAGACAAGGAAATGGCGGTCACATTTGTGACCAACGAACGAAGCCATGAACTCAATCTAGAGTTTCGTGATACCGATCGTCCAACAGATGTTATCAGTCTTGAATATAAGCCGGAGTTAGAGATTGCCTTTGATGAGGAAGATCTGGAAAATGATCCCGACTTGGCAGATATGATGTCAGAATTTGATGCTTATATCGGTGAGCTTTTCATTTCCATTGATAAGGCACATGAGCAAGCTGAGGAGTACGGTCATAGTTTTGAACGTGAAATGGGCTTCTTGGCAGTGCACGGCTTTTTACACATTAACGGCTATGATCACTACACTCCCGAGGAAGAAGCGGAGATGTTCGGTTTACAAGAAGAAATTTTGACAGCCTATGGACTCACAAGACAATAAACGAAAATGGAAAAATCGTGACCTAATCTCCAGTTTAGAATTTGCCATTACAGGGATTTTTACTGCGATTAAGGAAGAACGTAACATGAGAAAGCATGCAGTGACGGCTCTAATAGTTGTCCTTGCAGGTTTTGTTTTTCAGGTGTCACGAATCGAATGGTTATTTCTACTTTTGAGCATTTTCATGGTAGTAGCTTTTGAGATTATTAATTCAGCTATTGAAAATGTAGTAGATTTGGCTAGTCACTATCACTTTTCTATGTTGGCAAAAAAAGCTAAAGACATGGCAGCTGGTGCCGTGCTTGTGGTCTCTCTTTTTGCCGCTTTGACAGGTGCACTTATCTTTCTCCCACGGATTTGGGATTTATTATTTTAAACAGTAAGAGGAAATTATGACATTTAAATCAGGCTTTGTAGCCATTTTAGGACGTCCAAATGTAGGGAAGTCAACTTTTTTGAATCACGTTATGGGGCAAAAGATTGCCATTATGAGTGATAAGGCGCAGACAACGCGCAATAAAATCATGGGGATTTACACCACTGATAAGGAGCAAATCGTCTTTATCGATACTCCTGGAATTCACAAGCCTAAGACAGCACTCGGAGATTTTATGGTAGAGTCAGCCTATAGCACCCTTCGTGAGGTGGATACTGTTTTATTCATGGTGCCTGCTGATGAAGCGCGTGGTAAGGGTGATGATATGATTATCGAGCGTCTTAAAGCTGCTAAAGTTCCTGTAATTTTGGTGGTCAATAAGATTGATAAGGTTCATCCAGACCAGCTCTTGGCTCAAATTGATGATTTCCGTAATCAGATGGATTTCAAGGAAATTGTTCCTATTTCAGCCCTTCAGGGAAATAACGTTTCTCGTCTAGTCGATATTCTCAGTGAAAATCTTGAGGAAGGTTTCCAATATTTCCCTGCGGATCAAATTACTGACCATCCAGAACGATTCTTGGTTTCTGAGATGATTCGTGAAAAGGTCTTACACTTAACTCGTGAAGAAATTCCACACTCAGTTGCAGTAGTGGTGGACTCAATGAAAAGAGACGAGGATACAGACAAGGTTCATATTCGAGCAACTATCATGGTCGAACGTGATAGCCAAAAAGGGATTGTCATCGGTAAAGGTGGTGCCATGCTCAAGAAAATTGGGACTATGGCCCGTCGTGATATCGAGCTTATGCTAGGGGACAAGGTCTTCCTAGAAACTTGGGTCAAGGTTAAGAAAAACTGGCGAGATAAGAAGCTAGATTTGGCTGACTTTGGCTATAACGAAAAAGAATATTAAGAAGAGGTGGGCAGTAGCCTGCTTCTTGTTTTTAGAGAAGGAGGAGTTATGCCTGAATTACCTGAAGTCGAAACGGTTCGACGAGGTCTTGAAAAACTGATTCTAGGGAAGAAGATTTCGAGTATAGAAATTCGCTATCCCAAGATGATTAAGACAGATTTGGACGAGTTTCAAAATGAAGTGCCTGGTCAAGAGATTCAATCGATGGGGCGCCGTGGCAAGTATTTACTTTTCTACTTGACAGATAAGGTTTTGATTTCTCATCTACGGATGGAAGGCAAGTATTTTTATTATCCAACCAATGTTCCTGAACGTAAGCATGATCATATTTTCATCCAGTTTGAAGATGGTGGTACTTTAGTTTATGAGGATCTACGCAAGTTTGGCACTATGGAATTGCTTGCTCCTGAACTCTTAGATGCTTACTTTGCATCTAAAAAGCTTGGACCAGAACCTACTGAGCAAGATTTTGATTTAGGAAGATTTAAACGAGCCTTGAAAAGGTCAAAAAAACCTATTAAATCTCATTTACTTGACCAGACGCTAGTTGCAGGATTGGGAAACATTTATGTAGACGAAGTACTCTGGAGGGCCAAGGTTCACCCTTCTAGACTTTCTAACAGTTTAACTGCTCAAGAGGCCAGAAAAGTCCATGATGAAACGATTAAGGTTTTAGGAAAGGCTGTTGAAAAGGGTGGTTCAACTATTCGCACCTATACCAATGCATTTGGAGAAGATGGCACCATGCAAGAATTTCATCAGGTCTATGATAAAACTGGGCAATCTTGTTCGTGTTGTGGAACCGTAATTGAGAAATTTCAGCTCGGCGGGAGAGGCACTCACTTTTGTCCAAACTGTCAAAGGAGGGACTGATGGGAAAAATAATCGGAATCACAGGCGGTATTGCTTCTGGGAAATCGACCGTTACAGAATTTCTAAGGCAAAATGGGTTTGAAGTAGTGGATGCAGATGCCGTGGTTCACCAACTACAAAAACCCGGTGGACGACTTTATCGGATTTTAGTGGATCATTTTGGGGAGAATATCCTTCTTGAGAATGATGAATTGAATCGACCATTACTTGCCAGTCTTATCTTTTCTAACTCTGAGGAGAGAGAGTGGTCTAAACAAACTCAAGGCCAAATTATCCGTGAAGAATTGTGGGATTTGAGAGACAAGTTAGCTCAGACTGAGGACGTATTTTTCATGGATATTCCATTACTTTTTGAGCAAGACTATGCTTCATGGTTTGATGAAACTTGGCTAGTTTATGTAAGTCGAGATACCCAGCTGGATCGCTTAGTGAAACGAGATTGTTTGACTATAGATGCAGCACAAGCCCGTCTTTCCTCCCAGTGGCCCTTAGAAGAAAAGAAAAAATTGGCTACTTGTGTAATAGATAATAATGGCAGTCGAGAGCAACTTTTGAGTCAGGTAGTGAAATTACTTGAAGGAGGCTATATCCATGCAAGAGATTAGTTGGAAGGATAATCTTCGTATTGCTTGGTTTGGTTGCTTTTTAACGGGGGCCAGCATTTCTCTTGTTGTTCCTTTCATGCCTATTTTTGTGGAACAGTTAGGAGTTAAAGGGGATCAAGTTGCCTTTTATTCAGGTTTAGCTATATCTGTTTCTGCAATTTCTGCAGCCTTTGTATCACCAATTTGGGGAATATTAGCAGACAAGTATGGTCGAAAACCTATGATGATTCGTGCAGGGCTAGCCATGACCATTACCATGGGCGGTTTAGCTTTCGTTCCAAATGTTTTCTGGCTCTTGTTCTTACGATTCCTTAATGGAGTTTTTACAGGATTTGTTCCAAATGCAACAGCCTTGATTGCTAGTCAAGTACCCAAAGATAGGTCTGGATACGCTCTAGGGACTTTATCAACTGGTGTTGTCGCTGGAACTTTGACTGGCCCCTTTGTCGGTGGACTCATTGCCGAAATTTTTGGCATTCGAAATGTCTTTTTATTAGTTGGTAGTTTCCTATTTTTGGCTGCTTTCTTAACCATTCTTTTTATCAAAGAAAAATTCCAACCAGTATCGAAAGAAAAAGCCCTTCCCACAAGAGAACTTTTTACCTCTGTCAAATACCCTTTTATCCTGTTGAATCTATTTCTAACTAGTTTTGTGATTCAATTTGCCGCCCAATCTATCGGTCCCATCCTTGCCCTTTATGTACGAGATTTGGGACAGAAAGAGAATCTTCTTTTTGTCTCTGGTTTGATTGTATCCAGTATGGGATTTTCAAGTATGATGAGTGCAGGTATCATGGGTAAATTAGGTGATAAAGTGGGCAATCATCGACTCCTTGTCGTAGCTCAGGTATATTCAGTTTTCATATATCTATTATGTGCAAATGCGACTAGCCCATTCCAATTAGGCTTCTATCGTTTTCTATTTGGTCTGGGGACAGGAGCTCTGATCCCTGGTGTAAATGCACTCCTTAGCAAGATGACCCCCAAATCAGGCATTTCAAGGGTATTTGCCTTTAATCAAGTCTTCTTTTATCTAGGAGGAGTGATAGGTCCCTTAGCAGGATCAGCAGTAGCGGGACAATTTGGCTATCACTCAGTATTTTATGCAACAGCTCTTTGTGTAGCTCTCAGTTGTTTATTTAACCTTATCCAATTTAGAACATTATTAAAAGTGAAGGAAATCTAGTGCGAGTAAAAATCAATCTCAAATGCTCCTCTTGTGGCAGCATCAATTATCTAACCAGTAAGAACTCCAAAACCCATCCAGACAAGATAGAGGTCTTAAAGTATTGCCCAAAAGAAAGAAAAGTGACTCTACATCTTGAATCTAAGTAGAAATTATGGTAGAATAATAGGGATTTTAAGGAGTTTGATATGTATAACCTATTATTAACCATTTTATTAGTATTATCTGTTGTGATTGTGATTGCAATTTTCATGCAACCAACTAAAAACCAATCTAGCAATGTATTTGATGCCAGTGCAGGTGATTTGTTTGAACGTAGCAAAGCGCGTGGTTTTGAAGCTGTGATGCAACGTTTGACAGGAATTTTAGTCTTTTTCTGGCTAGCCATTGCCTTAGCATTGACGGTATTATCAAGTAGATAAGAAAATAATGGGCGAGACTAGGTCTTTGCCTATTTTTATTTTTAAAAGAAATAAGGTTTTACACCAAAAAGAAATTAATATAAATC
>NZ_JVKV01000079.1 GCF_001072375.1 Streptococcus pseudopneumoniae | reverse complement strand
GGCTAGCTTCCTAGTTTGCTCTTTGATTTTCATTGAGTATAAGCTAGTGCTATTATACCATATTTCACTCGTTTCCAAAAAAGTCCAAGTAGCAACTTTCTTCCCGATTTTACTAGGTTATTTGCTAAGTTTGTGGTACAATAGGTAGAAACAATATTTTAAAAAGGAGAAAAGACACATGCACATTTTTGATGAGCTAAAAGAGCGTGGTTTGATTTTTCAAACGACTGATGAAGAAGCTTTGCGTAAAGCCCTAGAAGAAGGTCAAGTTTCTTATTATACTGGCTACGATCCAACTGCTGACAGCCTTCACCTAGGCCACCTTGTCGCTATCTTGACAAGTCGTCGTTTGCAGTTAGCAGGTCACAAACCTTATGCGCTCGTTGGCGGTGCTACTGGTCTCATCGGAGATCCGTCCTTCAAAGATGCTGAGCGTAGTCTCCAAACAAAAGACACAGTAGATGGCTGGGTCAAGTCTATCCAAGGACAACTTTCTCGCTTTCTTGATTTTGAAAATGGTGAAAATAAAGCTGTCATGGTCAACAACTACGACTGGTTTGGCAGCATCAGCTTCATTGACTTCCTCCGTGATATCGGAAAATACTTCACTGTCAACTACATGATGAGCAAGGAGTCTGTTAAAAAACGAATTGAAACAGGGATTTCTTACACTGAGTTTGCCTACCAAATCATGCAAGGGTACGACTTCTTTGTTTTGAACCAAGAGCACAATGTAACCCTTCAAATCGGTGGTTCTGACCAATGGGGAAATATGACTGCTGGTACAGAGTTGCTTCGTCGTAAGGCTGACAAGACTGGTCACGTTATCACTGTTCCACTCATCACAGACGCAACTGGTAAGAAATTTGGTAAATCTGAAGGAAACGCTGTTTGGCTCAACCCTGAAAAGACTTCTCCATACGAAATGTACCAATTCTGGATGAATGTTATGGACGCTGACGCTGTTCGCTTCTTGAAAATCTTTACTTTCTTGTCACTTGATGAGATTGAAGACATCCGCAAACAATTTGAAGCAGCTCCACACGAACGCTTGGCTCAAAAAGTCCTCGCTCGTGAAGTCGTAACACTTGTACATGGAGAAGAAGCCTACAAAGAAGCCCTTAACATTACTGAGCAACTATTTGCAGGAAACATCAAAAACCTTTCTGTCAAAGAGCTCAAACAAGGACTTCGTGGTGTACCAAACTACCAAGTTCAGGCAGACGAAAACCACAATATCGTGGAACTGCTCGTCTCATCTGGTGTAGTTAACTCAAAACGCCAAGCCCGTGAAGACGTCCAAAACGGAGCTATCTACGTCAACGGCGACCGCATCCAAGACCTTGACTATGTCTTGAGCGATAGCGATAAATTAGAAAATGAATTGACCGTTATCCGTCGCGGTAAGAAAAAATATTTTGTATTGACTTACTAAATTGTTCAACATTTACCTATAAACAAAGGAGTTAACCTCGATAAAGGTAACTCCTTTTTGCTGTGAATAGTCCCCACCTATCCCTTAATAGACAGGCTACGCAGTACAATGCGTAAGGTTGTTAGATTATGTAAGATAGAAAGATTTGAAGGGCTGAGCCAGTTAAACAAGCCAAAGCCAATCAAACTACTATTTACGACAACGGTATCTTGAATATTCTTCTTGATGAGTGTTTGCAAAGATGATGATAGCGAATCCAACTCTTGGAAGAAATCCAAGCGATTATCTAACAATAAGATATCACTCATCTGCTTAGAAATATCTGCACTCTCATTCATCACCACACCGATATCTGATAGGGTTAGAGCCGCTGAGTCATTCAATCCATCTCCAACCATCAAAATAGTGTGACCTGCTTTCTGCAGTTCCTCTACTAACTCAAATTTCCCATCAGGTTTCAAGTCTGTATAGACCTGATCAAAGGGCAAATCTTTGACTAATTCCTCTGTCCTAACCAGGGTGTCCCCTGTTGCCAGAATCAATTTTTTCCCTTGTGCCTTAAGTTTCTCCAAGGCTGCTTTTGCTTCTTTTCTCAAAGGAGTATGAATACAGAACATTCCAATCAATTCATTCTGGTAGGCTAAGAATAAGAGATTGTAGTGACTCTTGTACTCTTCAATTAAAGCATTTTGTTCTGAACTGATATGAATCTGCTCATCCTGCATCAAGACATAATTCCCAATAAGAACTGGTTGGCCATCTATATGAGATTTGATCCCCTTACTTGCGATATATTGGAGTTTCCCATGCATTTCCTCATGTTCAATTCCCTCTATCTCGGCTTGCTTGACGATGGCATTAGCAATAGGATGATAAATGTGTTCCTCAAGACAGGCACTGATTCTGAGAATATCTTCCTCACTATTGTCTCCAAAAGGTAACACCTTTTCAACTATCGGATAGCTAGTTGTGATTGTTCCCGTCTTATCAAATAAGAAAGTATCAACTTCCAGATATTTCTCCAGAACAGCCCCATCCTTAATCACCATTTCACGGTTCAACCCCTCCTTGATAGCTGTCAAATAAGCTACAGGAGTAGAGATTTTCAAAGCGCAGGAGAAATCGACCAATAGGAAAGAAATAGCCTTAGAAAAAGAACCTGTTAATAGGTAAGTCAGACCAGCCCCCAAGAAATTATATTTGACGACCTTATCCGCCATTTTGATGAAATAGCGTTGTTTCGTTTTCTTGTTTTCTTCAGATTTCTTCATCAACTCAATCAGTTGTAAAATCCGGCTGTTCATCTGATTATCGGTTACACGAATGCGTAACTCTCCAGTTTCTAATACTGTATTTGCACAAACCAAATCAGACTCTCTTTTTTCAACTGGAAAACTCTCTCCCGTCAAGGAACTTTCGTTGACCATACCTAAACCTGAAACTACTTGTCCATCAAACAGAATTTCATTTCCTTGAGATAATACCAAGACATCTCCTATTTGAACATTGGAACTCTTGATACTAACGACCGTATCACCCTGTACTAGGAATACATCGCTCTCTTTTGCAAGAAGACTCTGTTCTAAATCTGTTGCAGTTTTTTTCAAGGACCACTGATCTAAATGATTCCCCAAATCAAGCATAAACATGATATTGCTAGCTGTCTTGGATTGGTTCATAAACAAGGACAATAAAATCGCCGAACAGTCCAAGACCTCCATCGTTAGTTCCTTACGCGCTAGTGTTTGATAGGCTTCTCTAATATAACCCAAAGCCTGATAACAAGTCCATATATAGCGAATAGGATACGGCACAAAACTACGAAAAAGTACACGCTTAATCGCTGCACCTGAAACAATAGAATAAGCACTCTCTTCTCTACGAATGGGAAGAGTCATCAACTCAGAAACTTTCCCTTTATCAATTCTTTTTAAAAAGGCTTCTGCATTATCTAATACAGAAAAGCCTTCTTTTATGCGTAGAGTAAAGTGCTGTTGATCCATGTAAAACTGGATAGACTCAATCCCCTTTTCATCTCTCGCCAAGGAACGAAGATAGTCTTGAATATCCAAGGTGAGTGAAAAAGAAGATGATAGTCGGATATGTTGGTATCCTCTATGTAGCACTTTAAAAGACATATTATTCTCCTATAAGGCTATCTAATTGCTCTTCTTTTTTCTCTTGCTCGTACAAATATTTGGCATCTTGCAAGACATCGTCTCCATGTTGTTTCACAACAGAAACAGATGCATCTAGCCCGTCTTTCAACTTGTAAGCCTTAGCCAAAGCTTTAGAATAACCTTTTTTAGCTTCCTTACTTGCTAAGATTTTCAAACCAAGGGTACCAAATGCGACACCACCCAAAAAGAGTGATGATTTTTTCGCAACTTTTGCAACGGTTAGTACTTCTTTTAACATACTTATTTCCTCCTTATCATTATTATATAGCAATTTAGATATAAAAGCAATTTCATTCTATAAATTGGAGAATTAGTTTTATTTCTACTGAATCTCCCATTTACTTATTCCTAAAGTTGCTTTCATTTGCCTCTTTTGATACACTTAAACTATGAATACAAACCTCAAACCCAAACTCCAGCGCTTTGCTTCTGCTAGTGCTTTTGCCTGCCCTATCTGCCAAGAAAACCTGACCTTGGTAGAGTCTAGTCTCAAGTGTAACAATCGCCATTCTTTTGACCTAGCAAAATTCGGCTATGTCAATCTAGCACCTCAAATCAAGCAATCTGCCAACTACGACAAGGAAAACTTTCAAAACCGCCAGCAAATCCTAGAAGCTGGCTTTTACCAAGCTATCTTAGAGGCCATCTCTGATTTACTGTCAAACTCAAAAAATGCCAAAACAATTTTAGATATCGGTTGTGGTGAAGGTTTCTATTCTCGCAAACTCCAAGAAAGTCACTTTGACAAAACCTTCTATGCCTTTGATATTTCCAAAGATTCCGTCCAAATTGCAGCCAAAAGCGAACCCAACTGGGCAGTCAATTGGTTTGTCGGTGACCTGGCTCGTCTTCCTATAAAAGACGCCAGCATGGATATTCTGCTTGATATTTTCTCGCCTGCCAACTATGGAGAATTTCGTCGCGTTTTATCAAAAGACGGTATCTTAATCAAGGTCATCCCGACTGAAAATCACCTCAAGGAAATCCGACAAATGGTACAGGACCAGCTGACAAAAAAGGACTATTCCAACCAAGATATCAAAGAACATTTCCAAGAACATTTTACCCTCCTATCTAGCCAAACTGCCTCTCTGACTAAGACTATCACAGTAGAGCAGCTCCAAGCCCTGCTTAGTATGACGCCCCTGCTTTTTCATGTCGACCAGAGCAAGATTGATTGGAGCCAGTTAACTGAGATTACTATCGAAGCAGAGATTCTAGTCGGAAAAGCCCTGTAAACTAGTTTATGAGATAAAACCAAGCCCGCACCTCTTCTTGAGATGCGGGTTTAAAACACGATTTTTCACTGTCTTTCCGAAAAGTATAAAAAATTTTGACCTCTCCATTTATTTTCGATTTGAAATGACAAATTTATCAATAAATAGCAAGTGATATAAGGCAAGTGATGCCCCATAACAACATCCATGAAAAGAGATTTCTTGATGAGTCAGTGGAAACGAAGAACTATTACCCATATAAAGGCATGACCAAATTACAAGAAGAATCCAAAATAAATCAGTCCATTTATATTTTGAAAAATATTTTTTCCACATAAGAACACCTTCTTTCTTTACTATAATACTATTATAATACTGTTTGTAAACGAATACAAGAAATTTGAGGTAACAGCTAAGAAGAACCTTAGGCTTAAAGGTAGTACAACCAACCTTCTTAGTGTTCTCTAGGTCTGATTTTTAAATCTAGAGATTATTGACAAATTATTTTTTTTGAGACCAGTCAACCTCAAATCCATAACATTCAAAAAAAGCGAATTTCAATTGAAACTCGCTTTTTTGCTAGATAGTGTAATAACTATAAAATTTCGTATCTTATACTCAATGAAAATCAAAGAGCAAACTAGGAAACTAGCCG
>NZ_JVKV01000078.1 GCF_001072375.1 Streptococcus pseudopneumoniae | reverse complement strand
CCTGTGCAATACAGAACTAAATCCTTTCAATAATTATTTGTCCAACTTTTGGGGGTCAGTACAGCTTTCCTTTTTGGTATAAAATATGTGCTTTCTATGACTAGGCAATTTTCTTAATCGAAAAATTACGAAATAGAAAGAGAGATTTCAAATCCATGCATCCATTCGGATTTTACTACGATGTCGATTTTTAAAGCATCTGCTAATTGTTTGACAAGATAGAGACCCATGCCTGTTGATTTTTTCCTTGTCTCTCCTGAATCACCTGTAAATCCTTTTTCAAAGATATGAGGGAGGTCGCAAGCTTTAACTCCACACCCATTATCCCTAATAATCAGGGTTTTGCGCTCCTTGTCACTTGACATAGAAATCTTGAGTTCTGGTTTATCAGAGCTATATTTAAGGGCGTTGGCTAATATTTGAGACAGGATAAATCCAAAACTGCGTTGATCGGTGTAGCAGATTCCTTGTATGTTTTCTAACTTAATCGTAAAATTCTTTTCTTTGAGCAAGGGGTCAAAGTTCTCCAAAAGATCTTGGATACACTCTTCTAGGTCAAGGTCTTCAAATAGAAAATCATTTTTCTCACTTTTCACCCTGTAGTAGAATAGGATCTGTGATACATTTTCTTGGATTTGATTTTTCACATAGTCCAATTTAAAAGCAGTATCCTCAGGTAGTTGGTCACTTTGATTGTCTAAAAGGAGGGAAAGAAGCGATAAAGGAAGTTTAATCTCATGCGCCCATTTTTCAACATAGTCCTCGTACTCGGCTAGTAATGAGTTGAGTTTTCCTATTTGAGCCTGCTTTTGATAAAGTGTATCTGCTATTTTTTCAATGCTTTCTTTCTCTGAGACACTTGATAAATTCAATAATTCAAGCTCAGTATCGATTTTAGGATTGGCTATGAAGGATTTATAAGCAGCGGATTTTTTTCTTTCTTTTCTTATAAGTAAGAATGATAGGATGAAAAAAAGTAGGACGGTGGCTAAAATATAGAGAAGGATGAGAGCTTGAAACATTCTCACATCTGAAAGCCAAAGCAGGACAGCTGTAAATAGGTCAAATGCTAAGAGAACAAGTAACCAAGGTAGATAACTAGCTAGATATTTTAGATTATATTTCATCTGGACTTACCTCTTCTAGCTTGTAACCAATACCTCTGACGGACTTGACTTTAAGGGCAATGCCAGCCTGTTTCATCATCTTTTTCAGCCTTGCAATGTTTACTTGTAGGGCATTTTCATCGATGAACTCAGTTGTATTCCACAGTTTCATGCTTAGTTCTTCTTTTGTGACGACTGAATCAGTTGCCACTAATAAGGTTTCTAACAATTTCCCTTGATTTTTAGGGAGTAAAATCGAATGTCCGTTGATATAAAGAGTATAGGTATTTCTATCCAGCAGGAAATTATCTTTTTCAAGCAAATTTTGTCTACCTTCATAGCGTTTCAAGATATTTTCTATACGAGCCAAGAATCTTTCTTTCTTGAAAGGTTTTGTTAAATACTCGTCAGCCCCTAATTTTAGGGCGTAAATCTCATCTTTTAGTTGTTCACGGGAGGTGAGAATCAATATGGGCACAGAGCGTTTGGACTTGAGATTCTTACAAATGTGGAAACCTGTTTCTCCTGGCAAATTCAAATCCAGTATGATTAGATCCGTATCGTATTGCAACACTTGTTGGCTTGTATCTTTGAAGTCAGTCAACTTATCAACTTGATAATTCGCTTTCTCTAACAAGATGACAATTTCATCTCGAATCAAGGCCTCATCCTCAATAACCAGGATATGCTTCATATTGGTTCCTCCTTTTCCTATTTTATTCTATCTTATTCATCTCTTTTGGGTTCCATTAAGGACAACAAGTATTTGTTGCTATTTTTCTTTACAATTCTGATATAGATGACTTCAAAACCTGCTAAGAGCAGTACTATCAGCATGGCTGTGATAAATTTCTGCCCCATGACCATTCTTATACTGGCTGGTACTATTCCTGTGAGGAGGGAGCTCACTCCGAAGCTACTACTGATAAGTGCAAGGGCTATTGGCAGACCGAAATACCAGTTGATTTGCTTTTCTGACGATTTACAAAGAGTTTCGTAGTTGGCTCCGAGATGGATCAAGGTTTGGTATCGTCTGTAGGATTGTCTCTGACCCATCAAAAATTGAACGCCAATGATTGTATTTGCCACAACAAGGAAGATGATAGCTAGATAGATAGTGATATAGCTGGCAGAGATAATGTAAAATAATTGTCTTCCCATATTTTGTATATAGCTTTCATAGCCAAGAGAGGTTTGATTTAGCTTTTCATTGGTATCTGAGATAGCTCTCATCAAGCCTTTTTCCTTGACTAGCTCAGGAGCCAAGATACCGCTGACATAGTTCGAATAGTGACCGTCTGTATAACTCATAAAGGTCTCATCTGGGACTATGAGGGCAACAGAGAGGGTGATCTCACGATCCGTTACGATTGGCAAAGACTCCACCTCTCCAATCAATTTTACATCATTTTCCATGACATTGATTTGAGGCTTCGTCTTCAGAACAGAGTTGACGAGACTTTCATCTGGGAGAAAATCTTTCCCCATATACAAGTAGGCTTCCTTGCTAGTTAATTCTAGAGGAGGGAGATTGGCAGCCTTTCTAAGTTCATTGTATTCGGAAACTGGCATGAGGTGGGAAGTAGTAGACTGTTTAAATTTACGGAGCAAAATTTCCTTGTTCTTGCTGTCTTTTTGCTTTTTCAACTCCTTGATGACCTCTTCGAAGGACACGGACTCGTGTTCTTTCGGTTTGCCGATTTTGATTTGCAGAATCTTTGAAAACTGTGATGCTAGTCCAGCAGCTTCAAGCTCTTTTTTTACTGTATTTACATCAAGATTTTCATCTGTATCCTGCTTGCTATCTCTAAATGTATAATCCAATACGTGGGTTTGATTGCCTGAATTGCCACTTGCAATGGCAACACCTGCTCCAAAGAGGCACAAGGCAGAGAAGATTAAGAGGGAGCAGATAGCCAGTATAGTTGAGCGCTGGATAACTAATTCCTGAATCTGTCTAAAATTATAGGCATGAAGTTTTCGATTGTTTCCAAGCTTGACCAAAAAGTCTATAAATAAACGCATACCAAAGAAGAGGAGGATAGTTCCTAGAGTCCCCAAGAAAACAGTGATGCCCATGGTTATGACACTTTTCCAAGCTCGTCCACTCATACCCATGTAATAGGTTGTTCCTAGAAGCAAAATTCCGAGGACTGAAGCAAGAAGGTACACCCCCTTGGGGAGTAGTTTCTTCATTCCAGAAGGAGAATAGGATAGCAGATTTCCAATTTCCTTATTGGCCGTCTTTGCACTTAAAAGAACAAAAACAGCTAATTTTACAGCTAGGAAACCGATGATTGTATAGAATAGAGCTGTGGTAGATAGAGAAAACTGATGTTCAATAATCCCTAGCCCAACAATTTTAGCGGTTATTAGGCTAATCAGTTCTGAAATCAAGATTGAAATTGGAAGACCTATTCCAAGAGCAAGGATACTGTTTCTCAAATCCTCGAGTAGGAGCAGCAAGAACAGTTTGCTTCTTCGCATCCCTAGCGTTAGATAGACACCAAATTCATGTTTTCTCCTTTCCATCTGCATACTGCTTGCGAAGTAGACTAGAAAAAAGAGAATAAAGAGGGTTGCTACATAAAGAATGGGAATCATGCTAAAGAGTTTATTTACAGCGTCACTCTCTATTTGTTTGAGAAAGATCATCGCATCTTGATGGGACAAAGAAAGGATGATGTAAAAGGAGATAATAGAAAGAACCATGGAACTGAAATACAAGCCATTATTCTTTCGATCCCTCTTGCTATTTCTTGAGACTAATTTAGAAAACATTGCCATCACCTCCAGCCAGTGCAGACATGACCTTTAGTATTCTGTGGTAAAAATCTTCTTGACTTTCTCTTGGATAATCGCGTCGAATTTCATGGAATAGTTTTCCGTCTTGGATAAACAAGATGCGGTTGCAAAAGCTGGCAGCGACTGAATCGTGGGTCACCATGAGAATGGTGGTTTCTTCCACTTGATTCATTTCGGATAATTTTTGCATCAAAATGGTCGCATTTTTTGAATCCAAAGCTCCTGTGGGCTCATCTGCAAATACAATCTTAGGGTCTAAAATTAAGGCACGCGCAGCAGCTACCCTTTGTCGTTGACCACCTGATAATTGAGATGGGAACTTATCCAGAAGTTCAGAAATATCTAGATATTGGGAAAGCAATTCTAACCGAACCTTGCTTTCGTTGGCATCGACCTTGTGCAAAGACAAGGGGAGTAAAATATTTTCTTTGGCTGTCAGATTGTCCAAAAGCTCAAAATTTTGAAAAAGGTAACCAATTTCCTTGCCACGATAATCAGCTAACTGACTACCTTTTAACTGACTTAAATCTTTTTCTTGCATTTGAATGGAGCCATCAGTTGGTTTGATGATAGTAGCGAGACAGTTAAGAAGGGTTGTTTTCCCAGAACCACTGCTCCCCATAATCCCTAAGAACTCACCTTTGACAACTTGAAAAGATATACCGTTCAAGGCTTTGGTGATATTCGGCTCTTTTCCATAATGCTTTTTTAATGATTCTACTCGTAAAATTGTTTCCATGTGAAACACCTCCATCTTTTGTTACTTTCATTATAATATGAATCAGAGTAGAATAACACTTACGTATGATGTAAGAAATCTTTATCATTAGGTTATTGGAGCTATACTTACTATATTATAGCATGGTTTCAAGGATTTAAAAAGAGGAGTTGAGAGTCGAGAAATTTTCCTAATATTGAAATAAAAAAAATAATACCACTGTAGTCCATGCTCCAGCAGTATTATTTATTATTTTATAGGAAACTCTATTCCCACTCAACAGTTGCAGGTGGTTTACTTGTAATATCATAGACGATGCGGTTAACGTGGTCAACTTCGTTTACGATACGAACTGAAATTTTTTGGAGAACTTCCCAAGGAATCTTAGCGAAGTCAGCTGTCATTCCGTCGATAGAAGTGATGGCACGGATAGCAATGGTATAGTCATAAGTACGACCATCTCCCATAACCCCTACTGAACGAACGCCAGTGTTAACAGTGAAATATTGCCAGATATCACGGTCAAGACCAGCTTTGGCGAATTCTTCACGAAGGATAGCGTCTGATTCACGAACAGTTTCAAGTTTTTCTTCAGTGATTTCCCCCATGACACGGATAGCAAGTCCTGGTCCTGGGAATGGTTGGCGCCATACGATGTGGTCTGGCATACCAAGTTCAGTACCAAGAGCACGAACTTCATCCTTGTAAAGAGTGTTAAGAGGTTCGATGAGTTCAAACTGCATGTCTTCTGGAAGTCCCCCAACGTTGTGGTGAGATTTAATAGTTTGAGCAGTATCAGTACCTGACTCGATAACGTCTGTATAAAGAGTTCCTTGCGCAAGGAATTTCACATCTTTTAGTTTGCTTGCTTCATCATCAAAGACATAGACAAACTCGTTACCGATAATCTTACGTTTTTGCTCTGGATCAGACACACCAGCAAGTTTATCCAAGAAACGTTTAGCAGCATCTGCTTTGACAATGTTCAAACCAAACTTACCACCAAGCATATCCATAACTTGGTCAGCTTCTCCTTTACGAAGAAGACCGTGGTCTACAAAGATACAGATCAATTGATCGCCGATGGCTTTTTGGAGGAGAACCCCAACAACAGAAGAGTCAACACCACCTGAAAGACCAAGGAGAACACGTTTGTCTCCAACCTTTTCACGGATTTGTTTGATTTGCATCTCGATGAAGTTATCCATAGTCCAGTCACCTTTGGCACCACAGATATTGAGAGCGAAGTTACGAAGGATATCATAACCGTGAACTGAGTGACGAACCTCTGGGTGGAATTGGATACCGTAGATTTTCTTATCTGGATTTTCAATAGATGCGTATGGACAGTCAGCTGATGTACCAGTACGAACGAAATCAGCTGGAATTTCAGTAACAGCATCTCCGTGGCTCATCAAAACTAGTTGCTCATCTGGAGTACCCGCAAAAAGAGCAGACTCTGTGTGAGTCAATTTTGATTGACCGTATTCGCGGTTACCAGCATCACCTGCAGGAACAACCTTACCACCAAGCTTGTGAGTCAATAGCTGCATACCGTAGCAGATTCCTAAAATTGGAATTCCAAGTTCAAAAATCTCTGGATCAATATCAAATGAGCCTTCTTCATAAACAGAGTTTGGACCACCTGAAAGTACAATCCCGATAGGATTGATAGCGCGGACTTCGTCAGCCGAAATCTTGTGACTTTTTAGTTCTGAAAAGACACCAATCTCACGGATACGACGTGAGATAAGTTGGTTATACTGGCTACCATAGTCCAGTACGATGATCTTTTCGACATCTTGCAAATCAGTTGAAATGTTGGTCATCTTTTCCCTTTCTTAAAAGAAATATCTTCTTGAATATTCTATCATAAATGCCCCAGAATTACCAACCAAACAAGTGCAGTTTGACTTTTCCCCATGAGATAGGGTACAATGGAAAAAATAAAGAAAAGAAGTGAGCAAGCATGTTACCAGCTTATATGAAAATTCACGACCAAATCAAAAAAGGTATTGATGAGGGAAATTGGAAAATTGGAGAGAGACTCCCAAGCGAGAGAGACTTAGCTGAGGAATTTGAGGTTAGCCGTATGACCCTTCGTCAAGCCATCTCCCTTTTGGTCGAGGAAGGAGTTTTGGAGCGTCGTGTGGGTAGCGGGACCTTTGTTTCTAGTACTCGTGTTCAGGAAAAAATGCGTGGAACGACCAGTTTTACGGAAATCGTGAAGGCGCAGGGGAAAACACCATCGAGTCATCTGATTTCCTATCGTCGGACTATTCCGAATGAGCAAGAAGTTGAAAAATTAGGGATCAAGGCCACTGAAAATATTATTCGGATGGAACGTGTTCGTTATGCAGATCAAGTTCCTGTGGTCTATGAGGTGGCTTCTATTCCTGAGAAATTTATCAAAAATTTCAAGAAAGAAGAAGTAACCAAGCACTTCTTTCAAACCTTACAGAAACATGGTTATCGAATTGGTAAATCTCACCAGACTATTTATGCTCGCTTAGCCAAGGAAAAGATTGCTCATTATCTGGAAGTAGAAAAGGGGCATGCTATTTTAGGACTGACTCAGGTTTCTTACTTTGATGACGGTACAGCTTTTGAGTATGTAAAGAGCCAATACGTCGGAGAACGTTTTGAGTTTTATCTAGAAAATAATTAGTTTTTAAGAAATCTCTTGAAGTTGGAAATCCTATCCACTTTAAGAGTTTTTATTTGGCTAAGATTAGAAAACAGTTTCCAATTAAGAAAAATAGTAATCATACGAGTATTTTTTAAAGATTCGTGTTATAATAGTTAGGTTATATGGTCCCGATAAGGTGGTAGTGAAGGTCGTTTATCGATTCTCTACCAGTACTTTGTAACTCTATAACGAATATTTTTTAAGGGGGGACATTTTTATGTCAGAACGTAAATTATTCACGTCTGAATCTGTATCTGAGGGGCATCCAGATAAGATTGCAGACCAAATTTCAGATGCTATCTTGGATGCTATTTTAGAGCAAGATCCAGAAGCCCACGTTGCTGCTGAAACAGCTGTTTATACTGGTTCAGTTCATGTTTTTGGTGAAATTTCAACCAATGCCTATGTAGATATTAACCGTGTGGTACGTGATACCATTGCAGAGATTGGCTATACCAACACTGAGTATGGATTCTCAGCTGAAACAGTAGGAGTTCACCCATCACTTGTTGAGCAGTCTCCAGATATTGCCCAAGGTGTTAATGAAGCCTTGGAAGTTCGTGGAAATGCGGATCAAGATCCACTTGATTTGATTGGAGCTGGAGACCAAGGTCTCATGTTTGGTTTTGCAGTTAATGAAACTGAAGAACTCATGCCATTGCCAATCTCACTCAGCCACAAGTTGGTTCGTCGTTTGGCAGAGCTTCGTAAGTCTGGTGAAATTAGCTATCTTCGTCCAGATGCTAAATCACAAGTTACTGTTGAATATGATGAAAATGACCAGCCAGTGCGCGTGGATACAGTTGTTATTTCAACTCAACACGATCCAGAAGTTAGCAATGAACAAATTCATGAGGACGTGATTAACAAGGTTATCAAAGAAGTGATTCCAGCTTCTTATCTTGACGATGAAACTAAATTCTTCATCAATCCAACAGGTCGTTTCGTTATCGGAGGACCTCAAGGAGACTCAGGTTTGACTGGTCGTAAGATCATCGTGGATACTTATGGTGGTTACTCACGCCATGGTGGTGGTGCCTTCTCTGGTAAAGATGCAACTAAGGTTGACCGTTCAGCTTCTTATGCAGCTCGCTACATTGCCAAAAACATCGTTGCTGCAGGTCTCGCTAAGAAAGCAGAAGTTCAATTGGCTTATGCCATTGGTGTAGCTCAACCTGTATCTGTTCGTATCGATACCTTCGGTACTGGAACAGTAGCTGAAAGCAAGCTTGAAAAAGCAGCGCGTCAAATCTTTGACCTTCGTCCAGCAGGAATCATCCAAATGCTTGATCTCAAACGTCCAATCTACCGTCAAACTGCGGCTTATGGACACATGGGACGTACAGATATCGATCTTCCATGGGAACGCTTGGATAAGGTTGACGCCTTGAAAGAAGCAGTTAAATAAAGTAAAAAGGAGTTGATTTAAACTCCTTTTTTACTTTATTTATTGATAGTTTTTAAAAAAGCCCAGTTTCCAATAGACTTAGCCCCATACTCTAACTCCATAAAATCTAGCAATTCATAATCATTCTTTTTATAGAATGGAACATTTTTTTCTGTACTGGTAATGAGTCCTAAGCGCTTGCAGCCCTTGGATTTGACATAAGGCTCAACTGCGTCTCTAAGAAAAGCACTGCCCACACCTTGTCCTTTAACGGATGAATTGACTGCAAGGAGCATCAAATACCAGTCAAAGCTATTAGATTTTTTCAAATGTTCTTCGGAACGGTCTACTAAATCAAGATACTTCAAAAAATTTCGAGGACTAATGTAGCGAAACAGTTTTATGACACCATTTAGCAAGTAAGATAGGATAGAAAAATCATTTTGTTGTAATAAGGCGACAGCTAGGATTTCTGCGTCTTGTTCAGCTACTAAACAGGTCTCTTCTTTGATATAGAGGCGAGTCAGGAGACTTTCCAATAGTTCTAAAAAAGCAGGATAGTTTTCAGGTTTCTTGAGATCATCTATGATTAGAGTTAAAAATGGATAATCAAAGAAGCTATCGGCTATTACTTTTCCAATTTTTTGGTATTCGTCTAGCCTTGCTTTTCTGTATACTATTTTCTCCATTTATGAGCTCCTTTTTTAATGTTAGTAAATTATAATAGTAAAATTAATTGTTTTGATGATCAAGTACCGAGTTTTTACAAAAATATTGCCAAACTTAGTAAGTTGAAGGATTGTTAGAAAACTCTTTCTGTAATGCTGAATCTGATTCTAGAATATAGGATCAGACAGACAAAGAACACTCTAAAAAGTTAGAATTTTTAGAGTGTTGTCCAAATATAGCTAAGTTTTATTTTGTTGGGATTGAGATTTCAATCAATTTTTCAGAGTAGAGGGTTTTGATATTAGCCTCATCGATATTTTGCTTTTCGATCTTGCGATTCAAGAAGAATTCTTGGATTTTTTCTATTTCTTGTTCGCGGATAGCACGATGTTTATTGGAAATGAGGATTTCATAATGAAGCGGTGCCTGAGTAAAGATAACATCAGTATTGCCTGCAGAGTAGACTTCTACGAGTGTAGCGTCGGTACTCTCCAGTTGGCTTTTAACAAGGTTTGAGTGAGAATTAGTAGTGTTGATGAGCTTCATAGGCTTTCCTCCTGTGTTTCTATTTCTATTATAGCACTTTTTGGAAAAATTGGAAAAGTTAATTTAAACTTGATGCTGTTTTTTCCAAGCTTCAATTGCCCATTTATGACTGCCACGTTTTAAGTTAGCAATGGCTTCATCGATTGGGAACCAAGCTAGATGATTGAAGTCCTCCAAAGGTTTTTGGATTTCTTGATAAGAAGTAGCTTCGTAGAGATAGGCTGGATTGTAGTAGTAAGTATCACGATGGCTGGAATAGAAATACTCATCTGCTTGTCCATAATAAGTGCCAATCTCAGCTGTAAAACCTAATTCTTCAATTAGTTCTCGTTTGAGAGCTTCAAAATGATCTTCACCTGCTTCGATCTCGCCACCAGGCAAGAACCATGCACCATTTGGAGCTTGAACGAGGATAATCTTTTCATGTGCTGAGTCAGGGATGACTGCATAAACACCATATCTAGTTTTGTAGGTTACACCCTCTTTTTTTTCTCCAAAGGTTGGATTCGTCATAAATTTCTCCTTTATGTGTGCGCTTTCTTTCTATCATATTAAAGAATGCTCTTACTGTCAAGTAAGAACATTCTTTTAGTATGTGGAATTAGTCATTTGAGTCAACTGTTTCCAATTTATTTTTTGATTTAATCATGATTTTACCATTGCTAGTCATGACAGCCTTGAGGTTTTTCTCGCTTGGATTTTCAAGGTAATAGTCCGTGATTGCATCTTCGATATAGTCTTGAATGGTACGACGTAGTGGACGAGCTCCCATTTTTGGATCATAACCAAGGTCTACAAGTTTTTCTTTAACCTTATCTGTTACATCCAAATGGATGTTATTGCTTGAGAGACGTTTATTCACATCATCCAACATAAGGTCAACGATTTGAAGGAGATTTTCCTTGCTGAGAGCCTTAAATTCAATAATACCATCAAAGCGGTTCATGAATTCTGGGCTAAAGAAGTTGCCTAATTCTCCAAGAACAGTGTTAGTACGGCCTTCTCTAGCAGCACCAAATCCAACACTAGCTTCTGCCTTACCTGTACCTGCATTTGAGGTCATGATAATGATGGCGTCTTTAAAGCTAACGGTACGACCTTGACCATCCGTTAAACGACCATCGTCCAAGACTTGGAGGAACATATGCATAACATCTGGATGGGCTTTTTCAACTTCATCCAAGAGGATCAGTGAGTAGGGGTTACGACGAACTTTTTCAGTCAATTGACCTGCTTCATCATAGCCTACGTATCCTGGAGGGGCACCAACGAGTTTAGCCACGCTGTGTTTTTCCATGTATTCACTCATATCAAAGCGAATCATGCTATCAGCAGAACCGAAGAGTTCGATGGCCAGCTGTTTAGAAAGTTCTGTTTTACCGACACCAGTAGGACCAACAAAGAGGAAGCTACCGATTGGACGGTTTGGAGTACCGAGTCCAACACGGTTACGACGGATAGCCTTAGCAATCTTATCAACTGCATCATCTTGACCAATAACATGAGCCTTGAGGTCATCTGCTAGGTTGATCAGTTGAGATTGCTCTTTTTCTTTCAAATCACCAACTGGAATATTAGTCTTTTGCTCGATGATGTGTTCAATCGTCTTTTCGCTGATGATTGGTGTATCCTGATCCGTTACCTTAGTCTTTTGCATTTCCTTGTATTTGGCAATCTGGTCACGGAAGTAGGCTGCTTTTTCAAAATCTTCATCGCGGGTTGCTTGTGCCTTGAGATTTTCTGCTTCGATTAAGCGTTGGTCAATGACCTTTGGATCCACAAAATTCAAGGTTAAGTTCATTTTTGAACCAGCTTCATCTAGAAGGTCAATGGCCTTGTCTGGCAAGAAACGGTCTTGGATGTAGCGATTAGAAAGGGTAGCGGCAGCTTCGATAGCGCCGTCAGTATAATGAACGTGGTGGTAATCTTCGTATTTCTTTTGGATACCTTTCAGGATAATGATGGTTTCTTCAACAGTTGGTTCATCAACTTTGACAGGTTGCATACGGCGCTCAAGGGCAGCATCCTTTTCGATGATGCGGTATTCATTGAGGGTAGTAGCACCAACCAGTTGGAGTTCGCCACGAGCGAGAGCTGGTTTGAGGATATTTCCTGCATCCATATTCCCTTCTCCTGCTGAACCAGCACCGACAATTTCATGAATTTCGTCAATGAAGAGAATAACATCTTCGCGCTCACGAATTTCTTCCATGAGTTTTTGCATGCGTTCTTCAAATTGGCCACGGATACCTGTACCTTGAACAAGGCTAACGACATCTAAGCGGATGACTTCTTTACCTTGAAGCTTATGCGGAACATCACCATCAACAATTTTCTGAGCTAAACCTTCGACAACAGCTGTCTTACCAACACCGGGCTCACCGATGAGGACAGGGTTGTTTTTTGTTCTGCGGTTGAGGATTTCAATAACACGGATTATCTCTTCGTCACGGCCAATTACAGGGTCAATATTTCCACGACGGGCAATCTCAGTGACATTGATACCATATTCATCCAAGAGTCCTTTTTCCTGGATTGGTGGTGGTGTTTGAGCAGGACCACGATTTTGGGCACCATAGCCACCATTTCCACCGTATCCACCTCCTGACTGAGTTGGGGGGATATTGTTGTTATTAGAAGATGGTCTAAAGTTATTGAGATCGTTAAAGAAGTCTCCAAAGGGATCAAAGTCACGGTTGTTTAAATCTGTAATTCCTTTAAATAAGCTATTGTTAGGATCTGTTTTGATAATTTTGTAGCAATTCTGGCAAAGGTCGATTTGCTTTTGTTGCCCATTGAGATTGGTATAAAGATGAATCGTTGAGTCATTGATTTTACAGTTTTGACAGAGCATACCGCCACCTCATTTCTTTCTTAGTCTTGACTAAATTTAAAAGGTCAAAAATAGTCAAACAAGTATATAATTTAATTATATCATGATTATTGGGCAATTCAAGTAAAAAGATTGGATACTAGCACTATAAATAGTAGAGCGCTAATCTGGAGAAGATTTTGATAGCAAGAAAAAAATCCTATTTGTCATACAAAAAGGATTCTCGTTAGTGAAAGGCGGTGGGACAGAAATCGATAGACAAAGTCTCGATTTCGT
>NZ_JVKV01000077.1 GCF_001072375.1 Streptococcus pseudopneumoniae | reverse complement strand
GGCTAGCTTCCTAGTTTGCTCTTTGATTTTCATTGAGTATAAGCAAAAAAGTTGTCCTAATTTTGGGCAACTTTTTCTGATAAAAAAATTTTATCACGGACTTAAAAAAAACATATTAGACAGGTGTGAGGAAGGATGGTAAGATAAGATTATCAATAGAAAACGAAAGGAAATCAGTAATGGCAAGAACGGTTGTTGGAGTTGCAGCAAATCTATGTCCCGTGGACGCAGAAGGAAAAAATATTCATTCATCTGTCTCTTGTAAATTCGCTGAGAGTATTCGTCAGGTTGGCGGACTTCCTTTGGTGATTCCAGTTGGTGATGAGTCAGTTGTTCACGACTACGTAGAAATGATTGACAAGCTTATCTTGACTGGAGGACAAAATGTTCATCCTCAGTTTTATGGTGAGGAAAAAACGATTGATAGTGATGACTATAATCTAGCACGCGATAAGTTTGAGTTGGCCCTTCTACAAGAGGCTCTACGTCAGAACAAACCAATTTTAGCCATTTGCCGTGGTGTTCAACTGGTTAACGTTGCCTTTGGCGGTACGCTCAATCAGGAGATTGAAGGTCATTGGCAAGGCCTACCTTTTGGGACTTCACATTCTATTGAGACAGTTGATGGAAGTGTTGTGTCAAAATTGTTTGGTAAAGAAAGTCAAGTTAATTCAGTGCACCGTCAGAGCATTAAAGACTTAGCTCCAAATTTCCGCGTAACAGCAGTAGATCCACGTGACCAAACTGTTGAAGCAATCGAATCTATCGACGAACACCGTATTATTGGTCTCCAGTGGCATCCAGAATTCTTGGTCAATGAAGAAGATGGCAACTTAGAGTTATTTGAGTATTTATTGAATGAATTGTAACGACTAGAAATTTAGTCGTTTTTTTATTCGTCGTTTACGAATATTTATAGAGTTGCGTTTTTACGCAAACGTTTGAATTGTGACAAAAATTGGAAATTTTTAGTATAAAAACTTGAAAAAATTGTTAGTAAGCGTTATGATAGAAAGGAAGAAATTTTGGAGGAATACTATGTCACATATTAAATTTGATTATTCAAAAGTATTAGACAAATTTGTTGCACCACATGAAGTGGAGTACATGCAAGCACAAGTTACAGCAGCAGACGAATTGATCCGTAAAGGAACTGGTGCTGGTAGCGACTTCTTGGGTTGGTTGGACCTTCCTGAAAACTACGACCGCGAAGAATTTGACCGCATCTTGAAAGCTGCTGAGCAAATCAAATCAGACAGCGATGTTTTGGTTGTTATCGGTATCGGTGGATCATACCTTGGAGCTAAAGCAGCCATTGACTTCTTGAACCACCATTTTGCAAACTTGCAAACCAAAGAAGAACGCAAAGCACCACAAATCCTTTACGCTGGGAACTCAATCTCATCAACTTACCTTGCTGACTTGGTAGAGTATGTTTCAGATAAAGACTTCTCAGTAAACGTGATTTCTAAATCAGGTACAACAACTGAACCAGCCATCGCTTTCCGTGTCTTCAAAGAACTTTTGGTTAAGAAATACGGTCAAGAAGAAGCTAACAAACGTATCTATGCAACAACTGACCGCCAAAAAGGTGCAGTTAAGGTTGAAGCAGATGCTAACGGTTGGGAAACTTTTGTAGTTCCAGATGATATCGGTGGACGCTTCTCAGTATTGACAGCAGTTGGATTGCTTCCAATCGCTGCATCAGGTGCAGATATCAAAGCCCTTATGGAAGGTGCTAATGCTGCTCGTAAAGATTACACATCAGACAAACTTTCAGAAAACGAAGCTTACCAATACGCTGCAGTTCGTAACATCCTTTACCGTAAAGGATATGCTACTGAAATCTTGGTAAACTACGAGCCATCACTTCAATACTTCTCAGAATGGTGGAAACAATTGGCTGGTGAGTCAGAAGGGAAAGACCAAAAAGGTATTTACCCAACTTCAGCTAACTTCTCAACAGACTTGCACTCATTGGGTCAATTTATTCAAGAAGGAACTCGTATCATGTTTGAAACAGTTGTCCGTGTGGACAAACCACGTAAGAACGTGATCATCCCTACTTTGGAAGAAGATCTTGACGGACTTGGTTACCTTCAAGGAAAAGACGTTGACTTCGTTAATAAAAAAGCAACTGACGGTGTTCTTCTTGCCCACACTGACGGTGACGTGCCAAACATGTACGTGACTCTTCCTGAGCAAGATGCCTTCACTCTTGGTTACACAATCTACTTCTTCGAATTGGCTATCGCCCTTTCAGGTTACTTGAACGCTATCAACCCATTTGACCAACCAGGTGTTGAAGCTTACAAACGTAATATGTTTGCCCTTCTTGGTAAACCAGGATTTGAAGAATTGAGCAAAGAACTCAACGCTCGTCTATAATAGAGCTGAAAAGAGTGGTTTTACCACTCTTTTTACTATTTCTCGAAAAGAGAAATTGGACTCTGGCACGACTTGTGATATAATATAGAGAGCAAAAAGGCAGACGCCTAGAGACTTTATAGGAGAAGATATGTCAAAAGATATTCGTGTGCGTTATGCACCAAGTCCAACAGGACTACTACACATCGGAAATGCCCGTACAGCATTGTTTAACTACTTGTATGCACGCCACCATGGTGGAACTTTTATCATCCGTATTGAAGACACAGACCGTAAGCGTCACGTCGAAGATGGAGAACGTTCTCAGCTTGAAAACCTTCGTTGGTTGGGCATGGATTGGGATGAAAGTCCAGAAACTCATGAAAACTACCGACAATCAGAGCGTTTGGAACTCTATCAAAAATACATCGATCAATTGCTAGCCGAAGGGAAAGCCTACAAATCTTACGTCACTGAAGAAGAGTTGGCAGCTGAACGTGAACGCCAAGAAGCAGCTGGTGAAACACCTCGTTACATTAACGAATACCTTGGTATGAGCGAGGAAGAAAAAGCAGCTTATGTTGCAGAACGTGAAGCAGCAGGAATCATCCCAACGGTTCGTTTGGCAGTTAATGAGTCTGGTATCTACAAATGGCATGATATGGTCAAAGGTGATATCGAATTTGAAGGTGGCAATATCGGTGGGGACTGGGTTATCCAAAAGAAAGATGGCTACCCAACTTACAACTTTGCCGTTGTGATCGATGACCACGATATGCAAATTTCTCACGTTATCCGTGGAGATGACCACATTGCTAATACACCAAAACAACTTATGGTTTATGAGGCTCTTGGTTGGGAAGCTCCAGAGTTCGGTCACATGACCTTGATTATCAACTCTGAGACTGGTAAGAAGTTGTCTAAACGTGATACCAATACTCTTCAGTTCATCGAAGACTACCGTAAGAAGGGCTACCTGCCAGAAGCAGTCTTTAACTTTATCGCTCTTCTTGGTTGGAACCCTGGTGGGGAAGACGAAATCTTCTCTCGCGAAGAACTGATCAAACTTTTTGATGAAAACCGCCTTAGCAAGTCTCCAGCAGCTTTCGACCAAAAGAAAATGGACTGGATGAGCAATGAGTATATCAAGAATACGGATCTTGCGACCATCTTTGAAATGGCCAAACCATTCCTCGAAGCAGCAGGACGCTTGACAGATAAGGCTGAAAAATTGGTGGAACTCTACAAACCACAAATGAAGTCAGTGGATGAAATCGTTCCATTGACAGACCTCTTCTTCTCAGACTTCCCAGAATTGACAGAAGCTGAGAAAGAAGTCATGGCTGGTGAAACGGTGCCAACTGTACTTGAAGCCTTCAAAGCCAAACTTGAAGCTATGTCAGAAGATGAGTTTGTGGTAGAAAATATCTTCCCACAAATCAAAGCAGTCCAAAAAGAAACAGGTATCAAAGGGAAGAATCTCTTCATGCCAATCCGTATCGCCGTTTCAGGTGAAATGCATGGTCCTGAATTGCCAGATACCATCTACTTGCTTGGACGTGAAAAATCAATTCAACACATTGAAAAAATGTTGGCTGAAATTGCGAAATAATCTTACGAAATTAAATTTCCTTCTAGATATTTGTAGAAGTAAAAACCGAGAGAATCACATGGTTCTCTCTTTTTTATGAACATAGAAAAATCTATTAAATGTATGATAAAGGATACTTTTAGGAATCCCTTTTAAAAAAAGCAATTTTCATATATACTTATTTGAAAATGCAAAAGTTTTAGTGTATAATACTAAGTGACAGGGCAGGGAAAAGAAGTCAGTGATATGGTAAAATTCTTTACAAACAGACTCGAATTAGCCCAGACATCGTCTATGTTGTTTGTTGAGTCGACTTATTTTTTCTTTGCGTTTTGCTGGACACAGGAAGAAATTCATGAGTTCATGCAACTATCATCCATAACGATGCCTTCGTTTTCGATTCGAAGTTTATATGCGAGACTTTAGATTTAGATGTATATCTTACTAGAGATGCATATTTTTCTCTTTCTTCTCCCAAAAATAGAAAGAAATCGACCTTGCTCTGTTTACCTTGCGTTAAGCAAGGTTTTTTTGTGGAATAGTAGTGGGCGATTTACGATTTTTCTATCAAGTGGTATAATATTAACTATCCTGATGAATTGAGGAAATCAAATGAAAGAATTTAACAAATCAATCAAATTAGAGCACGTGGCTTATGATATTCGTGGACCAGTTCTTGAGGAAGCCATGCGTATGCGAGCAAATGGAGAAAAAATCCTCCGTTTGAATACAGGGAACCCAGCTGAGTTTGGTTTTACCGCACCAGATGAGGTTATCCATGATTTGATTATGAATGCGCGTGATAGTGAAGGTTATTCAGATTCAAAAGGTATCTTTTCAGCCCGCAAAGCGATTATGCAGTACTGTCAGCTCAAAAAATTCCCAAATGTAGGTATTGATGATATCTATCTTGGAAATGGTGTTAGTGAGCTGATTGTTATGTCCATGCAAGGTCTCTTGGACAATGGCGATGAAGTCTTGGTTCCAATGCCTGACTACCCTCTGTGGACTGCTGCTGTTAGCTTGGCTGGAGGAAATGCCGTTCACTACGTCTGTGATGAAGAAGCTGAATGGTATCCAGACCTAGATGACATTAAGTCTAAGATTAGTTCAAATACTAAGGCTATCGTTTTAATCAATCCAAATAATCCAACGGGAGCCCTCTATCCTAAAGAACTCTTACTAGATATCATTGAGATTGCTCGTCAAAATGACTTGATTATCTTTGCGGATGAAATCTACGACCGTATGGTTATGGATGGCAATGTCCACACACCAGTTGCTAGTTTGGCTCCAGACCTTTTCTGTGTCAGCATGAATGGTCTGTCTAAATCTCACCGTATCGCTGGTTTCCGTGTGGGTTGGATGGTCTTGTCTGGACCTAAACATCATGTAAAGGGATATATTGAAGGTCTCAACATGCTTTCAAACATGCGCCTTTGTTCTAACGTCTTGGCTCAACAGGTTGTTCAAACTTCACTCGGTGGTCACCAATCGGTGGACGAATTACTCTTGCCAGGTGGTCGTATCTACGAGCAAAGAAACTTCATTTATAATGCCATTCAAGATATCCCAGGTTTGTCAGCGGTTAAACCTAAAGCGGGTCTTTATATCTTCCCTAAAATTGACCGCAATATGTATCGTATCGATGATGATGAACAATTTGTCCTTGATTTCTTGAAGCAAGAAAAAGTACTTTTGGTCCATGGACGAGGATTTAACTGGAAAGAGCCAGATCACTTCCGTATCGTTTATCTGCCACGTGTCGATGAGTTAGCCCAAATTCAAGAAAAGATGACCCGTTTCTTGAAGCAGTATCGTAGATAAGGCTTTCATAGCAAAAAAGCTGGAAACATTTGCCAGAGCTATTGACAAATGCGAAAGAATCAGATAGAATAGTAAAGTATGTTTAGTAACTGATCACTTTATAGCCGGCTAAACGAATACAAAATCTATGAGGAGGTATTCATCGTGAAACGTACTTATCAACCAAGTAAACTACGTCGTGCGCGCAAACACGGATTCCGTAACCGTATGTCAACTAAAAACGGTCGTCGCGTATTGGCAGCTCGTCGTCGTAAAGGACGCAAAGTTTTGGCTGCATAATCCAAACGAATTCAACAAAGAAGTCAGTAGGAACTCGAGTCTACTGGCTTTTCTGTTGCCTAAAAAAGTGAATTTTCTAAAATACCTTTTTTAGAATAAAAACTTCAGCAGATGTATTGGAAAGACAGCATATAGAAAAAAGCTCAAAATCAGAAGGTGAATTTCTGATTTTGAGCTTTTCTTTATTCTTTCAAATGATAAGAGTAGCTGGCAACGACGACATCTTCGTGCCATCTGAGAGCATATTTTAATTTGAGACTCATTTGATTGTGGAGGATATTTTGCCAAGGTTTATTAGGGATAAATTGGGGTACTAGAACTGTGACTGTGTAGTTCTTTTTCTTGGCTTCTTGAGAGATTTTACGAACATAGCGAACTGTAGGTGTGATGATATCGCGATAGCTAGTATTAATGTTTTTTAGAGTAATATTTGGGAAGTAGTCGGCAAATTCTTTGAGGATTTCTTGGTCTTTTTCCTCAGTTTCCTTGGTGGAAATGTGCATCGCCAAAACCTCATCTCCAATACTTTGCGCGTAATTAATCGCTCCGACGCTGACTCGGGTAACATTTCCCACTAAGACAAGGACGATATTGCCATCGTAGGTTTTCTTTTGAATTCCTTCATAAAGTCGGAGCTGTTTGGCCACTTTTTGGTAATGACTGTGGATAGACAAAAAGAGGAAGGTTAAGACTAGGATAATTGGGAAGAATGGCCAGATATCTCCAAGTCTGAAGAAGAGTAAGATAAGAACGATAGCATAACAAATGATGGCGCCGAGGATGTTAGCAAAGGCAGATTTTAAGAAATGAGAGCCTTTTTCTTTTTTCCAGTGGCGAATCATCCCTGTTTGAGAAAGCGCAAAGGGGACGAAAACTCCTATAGTATAAAGAGGGATCAAGCGTTCTGTATTTCCGTTGAAAATGAGCAGGAGGATCATAGCACCGAAGGCCAAGGTTAAAATACCGTTTGAGTAGCCTAGGCGATCCCCTTTTTCCATAAAGAGATGGGGCATGTACTTGTTCTTAGCCATATTGTATGCCAACATCGGGAAGGCAGAAAAACCAGTATTTGCAGCTACGGCTAGGATTAGGGCAGTTGAAAATTGGAATAGATAATAAACAATCTGACCGAGAGCTGAATCCCCTAAAATTCCTTTAGCCATTTGTGAGAGGATTGTTTCTCCGTGTTGAGGTGTAATTCCCATCCAGTAATTTAGGAAGGTAATCCCTGCAAAGAGAAATCCAAGAATCAGAGACATGATGGTCAGTGTTTGAGCTGCATTCTTTTCTTTTGGGGTCTTGAAAAATGGAACAGCATTTGAGATGGCTTCAACCCCGGTTAATGAAGCTGAACCGCTGGTAAAGGCTCTTAAAATCAGGACGATTGAGAGACTCGGGACAGTTTGACCAATTGCAGAAGTTGCATGATAGCTGAGAGAACCAGTCAATAGTTGGAAGATACCAAACAATAAGAGGAAGACCGTGCTAAAGATAAAGAGATAGACAGGGATCATCAGAGAACTAGCAGATTCCCTCAAGCCTCGCAGATTCAAAAGCATGAGTAAACAGACCAAAAAAATGGAGATGTGGAGGTTGTAGGGATGGAGAGCAGGAAGTGCTGCTGTGATAGCATCAGCCCCTGCGGCCACGGATACGGCTACTGTTAGCATATAGTCAACAAGCAAGCTTCCACCGGCAATCAAACCGAGCTCAGGAGAAAGATTTTCTCGTGTTACCATATAGGCACCCCCACCTTGAGGGTAGGCGTGAATGATTTGTCGGTAAGAAATGGTTAGACTAGCAAGTAGCAAGAGGACAAAAATGCCGATAGGGAGACTCCACCAGATAGCAAGCGGAGATAGGCTAGCCAAGACAAGGACGACCTGCTCAGGTCCATAGGCGATAGATGAAAGGGCATCGCTTGAGAGCATTGCAAGTGCCTGTGTTTTTCCAAGTAGTCCTCCCTCGCCTTCAGTCAAGGACTTAAGGGGACGACCAATAAAGGTATATTTTAATTTCGTAAACATTTTCTTTCCTTTTCTGAAAATTTCAACAAGAGTTATTATACTGCTATGAAAATAAGTCGTCAAGAAAAAGTGAGTGATTTTAAAATATTTTTTCCTATAAGGATGAGAGCAGTTTTTTGGTATAATAGAAGGTAGAAAAAACGAGGAAATATAAATGATTTTTGATACACATACTTAGAGTGTCTGGAGTATAGTTTAAGTACTCTTAACATTATTGAGGCACAAATTAACCATAAAACTAACCAAAGGAAAGTTAAAGTAGCATAACGAAGAGGGAGATGAATCTCTCTTTTTATTTCACTATAATATTTGTAGATACTTGAAAACTTACTTTGCATAGAGTAAAATAATAATAGTTGGTTTTAATTTTAAGGAGAATTATATGTTGAAGTATGGTGAAGATTATCCCGATTCTTGTCCGCCATCTGAAGCAAACGAGGTGGAAGGTTCGTTTTATAGAATATGTAATAGTGCGGTTCCTGAAAAAGACGACTTTAAAACTCACGTAGATTTAGGTTTGAATTTTCCGCCCCAAAAATTATGTGAGGCCAAAGCTTTATCGTTTTTTGCATCAGAGCAAGCAATTGAAAGACTAAAAAAACGTTTTCCTAAATTTAAAGATAAAGTTGCTGTGTTGATAAATATTTTACCTAGTCATGGTGTGGGACTGTTAGAAGGAGAACATTTAAATTTGTGGGAGTTTCAGGATGTGAATTTTCTTGATGCTCAGGAAGGAGGTTTAGAAAATGAGTAGTATTTTTGATTTTGAATCAGTAGAATATCTTTATATTTTTGATTACTATGATATTCCATTGTCATTTATTACTAAGAAGATCGATGATAAATATTATTTTGTATATGCAATTGATTTTGATACATTTTTTGTAAAACCTCTTTCTATTAAGAATTTGAAGACTCTATTCTCTGATATTTCTACGAATACACTTCTTCAAGAGTTTTATTTAGAAGATGATTTTTCCATTCTAAAAAGAGAAAATAATATTTTTGTTAAATATGGTGTTAAAATTTTCGAATTAGAGAATAACATTAATGCGAGTGAGTTTTTCCCTGAGGACGAATCAAAATTTGAGCGGGATTTGATTAGTGGAAAAAGTTTTAATACGCTATGTAGTGAATATGCCACAACATTTTCAGATATTTTAAATAATAAACAACTAACAATAAAGCTAGTTGATTCTTATAACTCACACTCAGCAGATTTAGATGTCGTTGCTAAAGCGATAAATTTGATGGAAAATTTTATAGAGGGGTCAAAAGTATTTTTAAGGGAACATAATATATTTACTAATGGGAAACTTGTACTAACACCATTTACCCCCGGTTCATTCAATATAAATTTTGAAATAGTTCGTCCGGAAGAGGTTACTCTTTTTGAGGATGAATTTGAACTTTATTTTGATGACTTTATTGTTTTTACAGAATCTATAAATCACAAAGAGGCGTCGGATGTCTACTCAGATGTAATTTTTGAGAATAATAAAATAGTAAAATCTTTCGTTGAATTTTATAATGTCATAAAAGAAAACGGCCTTACTGTAACTTTGGAAAAGGACAAGAAAAAGCTATCCACTATTATTGTTAATGCACAAAGTGATAAATTTATTCAAGACTTAAATTCTCTAGTTCAAAAGCAAGATGATGCGGAAGTATTTTCAGAAGAATTCTATTTTGAAGGAATAGTATCTAGTGCATCCAATGCTCGAAATAATGTCTCTATAAAAACTTTATCTGGCATAGTAAAGGCAAAGTTTTCAAGTGAATTATTTAGGGAAATTAAAGGAATGAATAGAACCATTTCGGTGTCAAGTGAAATACGAGGACGGTGGATAAAGCAAACTTTTTTGGATAAAAATAGAAATGTAATCTCTGAAAAATATGAAATTTTAGATTTTAATCAGAATAGTTAGTATCTATAAAGTAAAAAAGCTAACCAAAGGAAAGTTAAAGTAGCATACAAAAAGAGGAATTCATTGAGAGTTCCTCTTTTAATCTATGTTTTTGACAATTTCATTGAATAAAGAAATGATTTTTGATTTTTTTGTGTGTGATAAATCTGAGATGTTATCAATCAACGTAGTCATAGGGACGGAATTATTTGAAAGCGGGAAATTAAAGAAGTCTTCTACGGTCATACCTAAAGCTGTAACAACCTTTTCAAGTGTGTGTATTTTAAAATCGTATTTCATATTCTCGATGTTTTGTATTGCTTTAACACCTAGCCCGGCTTGATTGGATAATTGTTCTTGGCTAAGATTCTGTTCTTTTCTACATTCTCGTATACGCTCTGCTATGTATTTTTGTAATTGATTAGCTTCCATCCGTAATTTCCTCTTTTGTACTATTTTACTATCCTCTATATGATTTTTTAAGTACAATTAACTATCCAAAAAAAAGATATTAGATAGCAAACTGTACAATTTTGTGTTAAAATAGATAAAAAACAATACAAAAGGAGTGTGGTCTTATGTTAGTATATTCTGCTGCAACTGCAAAATCGTATAGTGTTTACCATAAAACTAAAGTTATGAGTACCAGTCAAAAAGAACAATTATATAGGGCTTTTAAAAAGTATGCTATAGAGGAGTTTAAAAGAACAGAAAAGTTAATGAGTTATAACTATGATGGAAGAACTAAATTTTTCTCTAGAAATGTATTTAATGCTAGTTTTTATAGTTTTTATCAATCTAGATATTTCAGAGATACGCCTTTATATGATAAATTACCTACTTGGCTTTATTTTAATACTGGAAAAGATGTAGAAACAATATGTAAAAGAACTATAACATTAATAAAAGCTGCTGGGTATAAAGCAGAATATAATTATAAAAATGGTGTTACAATGTGGAAAGTTAAAAAGTAGAAAGTTAAAAAGTAGAAAGTAAGTAAATAATATGAGTTTTGCCTTGTTGAATGTTTTTTTACAAACAAATAATGATGAACGTGTAGAAGTTTTATTTCGATATTATAATGGTGTAAGTGGAGGACGAATTACGGAAGAATACTATGGGAGTTCAGATGGTGGTCGAGTATCAGCAATTCTTCAAGGCTATTCAGTAGCAAACACAGATATTAAATATAATCCAGTAAAAAAAGATGACTTACATAAGTTCATATCAGCTTTTCCTAAAGGAACATATGATCAAAATATTACATTTATTGATTGGATGATAGCTAAAGAAAATAAAAATGAAGCTCCTCTAAAGATTCGTAATAAGTATGAGAGAGCTATTATAAAATGGTACTTACGAAATAATATAATTCAAGAATTTGAATTTAAGGATTTTGAATTATTTACGGATTTTCATGGGAGAGTATGTTCGATTACGGTTTGTGAATCTAAATTTATTATCTCGTTCATTCATAATTTTGGAAAAGAGAACGCTGAATTGTCGCAAATTCAAAAATTTTCATTCGAAAATATCCAAAACATAACTATAGATTATGATGAGAAAAGACACCCAACTATCTATATTAGTTTAAAAAAGGATCAATTTACTTATTATGGTGAAAATGGAGTGATTTCTTTATTTTTCCATCATATTAAAGATAGTATTTCAGGAGCGTCTATTTATAAAAAAATTGCTAAACCATTCTCGGACTGGGAGTTAGAGTCGAGGTAAATTATGAGTAGTTTAGATGAAAGAGATCTTCGTTTCCCAAAACAATTCGGTGATTTTTCAGAATCTTTGGTAATGTATATTTTAGGATTAAATAATTGGTCAGTTGCTCTTATTGATCACGTCGGTGCTGATGTTGTTGCAGTCAGGAGGAGAGGAGATTCGAAAAGATTAGCTATTTCTGTAAAGGGAAGGAATTTTCCAGACACAGAAAGTAAATCGTTTGATTTTGATAGGAACAACATAAACAAATTGAAAGATACAGCTAACATGCTAGGGATGATCCCAGCAGTTTCATTTGTATTTGTTGATAGTCAAGAGGAAAAAAGAAAAATCAGAATAATCATGGCTGAGTTAAGTACGTTAGAATGTTTAGCAGAGAATTCAGAAACACACTTTGTTAATTATAATAGTAAACATGGAATACAAATTAAATTTACACAGTCACAAAGAACAAATCATTTAAAAATTATTAAACAAACACCTGATGTTTTTTATTCAGAATTAGTGCTTGATAGTGAGAATGTTTTTCAGTGATTGAATATAATATATTCATGTGTAAGTTAACCAGTCAGTGATATGTGAAAGTCCATAAATTGGTGAATGATTATGAATTTTTTATGATATATATAGTGATTAAAATGCATAGCAGTTATACGATTTTGTATAACTGCTATTTTTTTATGCATCTTACTATGTTCTTTTTAAAATCACATAAGGTAAGTTTCCACTGACGAGAGGCTATGGAGCCCCTTTGGGTAGTGTTGGTAAATCCCAGTAGGAGGTACCAACATATGGTAGATTTAACAAAAGTAGAACAACGTAGAGAAGAAGCAATTAAAAAAGCTAAATTATCTGGTGATTGGGATAAGGTAGAAAATTTATTAAATCAGTCTTATGAGAATTTATGTAGAAAAGATAGAACGCACGGTCTGTGTAGTTTAGACAGTAGTTCTATTGATAAAGGTTCTTTATTAGATACGATAGCAGATTATAATGACCCATTGTCTCTCTTAATTAAAAAAGAAGAAATTGCTATTATAAATGATGCTATTGAGAGTTTGTTGAGCGACAAAGACAGAGAAATTCTGTTTGGAGTAGTTTTTGGGAATAAATCATTCTCTCATCTTGCAAAGGAAGTTGGACTTAGTGACAAGACTGTCAAAAGACATTATGACCGTATTATAGAGAGAATAAAAAAAATCATAATATCCTCCGAATTTTGCTGAAATTTCTCCTTATACTTGAGGAGGTAATTTTAAATGTTGTTATCTGTAATCGTCACAGTGTTTATTTGATTAAAAGTAGACGATTTGCTTTTAAGTCTAGCTAGAAAGAAGGTTTTAATTATGCCACTTAAAAATTTATCACATTTTACTGAGTTTAATGCTCAGTCGTTTCTTTCTCTCAAAGAGTTACGCTATATTTCTTCTACAAGGTGGACAGAAAAAAGTGAGACTGGTTCAGAAATTGAAAAAGGAGTAAAAGTGGGAGTACTTATCTTTTCTGATGAAAGCGACTATCCAAACGAAAAAAATAATATTGGGGAGCAACTCACTGTAAAAGTTCCACTTGCAACGATGAAGGATTATGACTCGTTTCAACCAATGCTGACATCTGTAGAAATTGTAGACATTGAGAAAGCAATTGTATACGGAGAATATCGTAACCAGCTTAGTTTAACTGCAAAAGTCATTGAAGTTGTCGCACTTTAAAGGAGGCAAATATGCCATCAATTATTGAAGAAATACCTGCGAAGGTTTTTGAAGGTATTAAGGAAGTTTATCACCTTTTTAGCAGAAAACTTCAGGAGTACCGGAGGAAAGTCCAGATAGAAGAAAAGCAAAAAAACTGGAATAGATTTCTAGCTTCTACGCAAAATGTATTGGTAGAATTAGTGAAAGAGAGCATTCAAGTAAATCAGTTTGCATATACGCCATCTCCGATTTATGAGGAGCAGGAAGTTGAACAAGCTGATGGGAGTAAGTCAATCCAGAGAGTGCATGTGGCAGATGAAAGAGTTCCTATATGTGCAATTGATAACCATGGGATTCGAGAATTTGAAGCTAGGTGTGTAGTTTTCCGGTTTCAAGTTTTTGGAGAGCTACCCCCAGAAGTTCTATTACGAATACAGGATACTTGGATTTTTTATTTGCACAAATATGCTCTTCATGGTCTCGCTGATCTATATGTAAAGCATGGGTTACGCTATCTAGTATTCATCATATGTAATGAATCAGATAAACGAACGATTAAAGGGGCGTTGTTCAAGTTGAAACATCCGTGGTCTTAGATGGTTAAATTCTTTATGCCGTGAAAGTTTATTGACTATAGGTTAAGATAGATTAGACTGGTTGGGGTGGTGCGGTCGAACTTTGTTCGCCGTGCCGACACAATCAGTTTTATAATCTTAGGGTCCCTATTGTCAATAAATCATGGAATAAATCTGAATTTAATCATCGTAATTTTGACGCTATTAACTTGATAAGCGTCAAACAAAAGCACGATAAGTATAAATATATATGTATAAAATAGATTCAACTAAACTTGTTAAGAGCTACTTGTATGGTGATACGATAGAAATGACAACTGCGAATGGACAACAGGAGCAGACTATCAAGGTAATATCTGGAAAACGTTACGTAAATCTGGAGACGGGAGAAATTCATGACATGGATACTTCGAGTAGTACACGACTCGATAATTTGAAGTCTACTAAACAGACTATGAAAAAACTACGCCGTCTAGTAGCTCATAATTTTACGGGAGGTATCAACCAGTTATGGATAACGTTGACTTATCGAGACCATGTTACCGATCCGGCTATAGTTTACATGGATTTCAAAGCGTTCATTCGACGCATTCGTAATCAGTTTGGAAATGTTGATTATATTACGGTCATTGAACCACAAGCTAGTGGAAGATGGCATTTGCATGTGTTATTAAAGAACGATTCCGAACTAACAATTCCTAACAATGACCTTGCTAAGATGTGGAGGAAAGGTTTTACAAAGACCAAGAGGTTAAAGAGAGCTGATAAGGTTGGGAATTATTTGATTGCTTATCTATCTAATTTACAGATAGGTGATGAGGGTTCACAAAACAAAGCAATTATAAAAGGTGCGCGCCTATACATGTATCCCAAGGGTATTAGAATTTATCGGACTAGCAGAGGAATTGAAAAGCCTTTGGAAATTACAACAACAAAGGGTGAGCTTATAGAAACTTATAAAATTAACAGCCCTCCGACATTTTCACGGACCACAAAACATGAAACTCCTTATGGTGTGAAAGAATATACTACGGAGTTTTATGACAACTTAAAAAGCCTGTCAGATACTTTTATCGGAGCAACTGACAAGCTAAGTAGGTAATAAAAGAAGTTGTCTTTTATCATCTCTATTATATCAAAATAGGAGAATTTTATGGGAAATATATATAAAAGTAAGAGAGGGATTACGGAATTATTTGATATTCCGCTAAAAACCTTAAATAATGATCTAACAGAGATGAGACGAAATGAAAAATTCCAAGGATACATTTTAAAGCCTTCTCATAAGAGAGTCTATATAGATGTTGAAGGCTATAAGGAATTTTTGCAGTATAAACAAAAGAAATATGAGGAAGCTATGTAGTTATGTTATAATTAAGCTATGCTACATAGCTTTCCTTTGCTTTAAAAGTACAAGGAGAAAAAATGTTTTTTAAAGAATTGGATAATGGGAAATACCGTTATTATGAGAAATTCTATCATGAACGAGAGGAAAAGTGGAAACAAGTCTCTGTGACTCTAAAATCAAAATCTAGAGTTTCTCAAGCAGAAGCAAAACGTCGTTTAGCGCTAAAAATTGAAAAACTTCTAATCGCCCCTACAAAAGAGGAAGTTGAAAAGAAACAACTAGAAGAAATGAATTTCAGTCAACTATTGGAAGAATGGAAAACTATTCGTTCCAGTGAGATAAAATCTTCTAGTTATAGAAGTGAGGTGAAAAGTTTAGAGCTTTTCATGGGAATAGTAGGAAATTTGAGAATATCAGATTACACCACTCAGCTAGTTCAAACATATCTAATGAATTTGAATGTTCAAAATTCAACAAGAAAAAATCGAAAAATTTACTTGAATGGTATCTTTGATTATGCTGTAAAGGTCGGATATATTTCTGACTCACCAGTTAAAGGGGTGGTAATTCCGAAGCAGAAAGCGGACTACGAGAAGTTGCAAAAAGCTAAGGCTAATTTCATTAGTAGAGAGGAACTAGGACAGGTTCTATCGTATTGTGAAAGTCACAATAAAGATAAGCGTTATGCTTTGGCAATGGAATTTATCTTTTTAACTGGTCTTCGTTTCGCAGAGTTTATTGGGGTTCGCTATCAAGATGTAAACTTCAAAGCGAATCTTTTAACAATTGATCATACTATAGATTATGTTGCTCATGGATATGATGAGAGAATCTTACAGACAACGAAAACAATAGGTTCTGTAAGGACGATAGTACTAAGTGAACGTTGCTTGGAAATTATCGAGTACTTTCGTAGTAACTGTTTTGATGAGGAGTTCATCTTTGTGACTGAGCAAGGTAACATTATGAGACAACCTTTGTTATATAGATTTATCAAAAATATTTGTGAAGTAGTGTTAGGTGGGCACAGATCCTATAATATTCACATGCTTAGACATTCTCATATTAGTTTGTTGGCTGAACTAGGGATACCCATAAAGGCTATTATGGAGCGAGTTGGACATAGAGATGAATCTATCACTTTAAGGATCTATAGTCATGTAACAAAAAATATACAGGATGAATTGAGAGAGAAACTTAATCAAATTCATCTGTAGATGCTAACCATAGAACTAACCAAGTACTAACCAAAGTGAATAGAAACTAGAGGAAATATAGGGAAGTATAGAAGAAAGAAATTCTTTTCTTCTGGTAGTTAAGGAATATTGAGGAAAGAGAAGGAAATATAGTATGGATATTTTTGATACACATACCCACTTGAATGTGGAAGAATTTTCAGGAAGAGAAGCAGAAGAAATAGCCTTAGCAGCTGAAATGGGTGTGACTCGGATGAATATTGTTGGTTTTGACAAACCAACCATTGAGCGTGCCTTGGAATTGGTGGAAGAATATGACCAACTTTATGCGACGATTGGTTGGCATCCAACAGAGGCAGGGACCTATACAAAGGATGTTGAGAATTACCTGTTGGATAAGCTAAAACATCCTAAAGTGGTAGCCTTGGGTGAGATTGGTTTGGACTATCACTGGATGACAGCCCCAAAAGAAGTGCAGGAGCAAGTTTTCCGTCGTCAGATTCAGCTATCAAAGGAATTGGACTTACCTTTTGTAGTTCACACCCGTGATGCGCTCGAAGATACCTATGAAATTATCAAAAGTGAGGGAGTCGGTCCCCGTGGTGGCATCATGCACTCCTTCTCAGGTTCTCTGGAATGGGCTGAAAAGTTTGTGGAGTTAGGTATGACCATTTCCTTTTCTGGAGTGGTAACTTTCAAGAAGGCAACAGATATCCAGGAAGCAGCCAAAGAATTGCCTTTGGATAAGATTTTAGTAGAGACAGATGCGCCTTACTTGGCACCCGTTCCCAAGCGTGGTCGTGAAAACAAGACAGCTTACACGCGCTATGTAGTGGACTTTATTGCAGATTTGCGTGGCGTATCGACAGAAGAATTAGCTGCTGCGACAAGTGCAAATGCGGAACGAATTTTTGGACTGGAAAGTAAATTATGAAAAAGAAAATTTCCCAAGTCGTCGTAGTCGAAGGGCGTGATGATACGGCCAATCTCAAACGTTATTTTGATGTGGAGACCTATGAGACTCGTGGCTCTGCTATCAATGAGCAAGATCTTGAACGAATCCAACGTCTACATCAACGTCATGGGGTGATTGTCTTTACAGATCCTGACTTTAATGGGGAACGCATTCGTCGGATGATTATGACGGCCATTCCGACAGTTCAACACGCTTTTCTCAAACGTAATGAGGCTGTTCCTAAGTCCAAGACCAAAGGACGTTCCTTAGGAATCGAACATGCCAGTTATGAAGATTTGAAAACCGCGCTGGAACAAGTCACAGAGCAGTTTGAAGCAGAAAGTGACTCTGACATTAGCCGTAGTGACTTGATTCGATTGGGATTTTTGGCTGGAGCAGATAGCCGAAAACGCAGAGAATATCTAGGAGAGAGTCTACGTATTGGTTATTCCAATGGGAAACAACTTCTCAAGCGTTTAGAATTATTTGGCATCAGTTTAGCTGAAGTTGAAGATGCCATGAAATCTTATGAGGATTGAGAAACTCCCCCAAAATGTAGGGGGAATATGATACAATAGAAGTAATCATATACGGTTTAATCAGGCTTGGTAGCAAGCATTAGAAAAGTGACTCCATAGGATTTGCGCTAAGTGGAGACAATGAGGAAAAGTTATGGGAATCTTTGATTTTTTAAAAAAGACAGAAACTGCAGAGGCAACTGAAATAAGTGAAGCACAGAAAGAAAGAGAAGAATCTAAAAACAATGCATGTATTGGAGTTCTAGATTTGTTCCCGATGAAGGAAACGAATCAATTATTGATTGTTGGGAGTCTAGAAGGTAGTCTCAAGGTTGGGGATCAGTTGCAGTTTTGCAATCCCGACCAAGGAATGGAAAGTCTTGGCTCTGTAGAAGTTAAAAAACTTAGCAGTCAAAACAAAGATGCAGATAGTCTTACTGATGAAGTTCTCGCGCATCTAGTGGTTGATAGGATTCCTTCTTTGGATAAACTGAAAAAAGGAAGTGTGCTCTTTAGTTCAGGTATTGAGGAAGAGCAAAAATTATCTAGCTATTCAGATGCTCTTTATCGTGCTTTTGTAGCCATCCAAGAGGGTCAGTTAACAAATGAAGACTATTTGGCAGCTAGCCTTGATGATAGCGTAGAAATTTTACGTCTCTTTTTATGGAAATGCCGTCAAAATCAGGAAACTGAAAGTGAAGAAAGATATCAAGCTAACACCCGCAAGTTGGAGCGTCTAGCAGAAATTGTCAAGGACAAGTTGTTAGCAGCAGATTCAGTTTATGCAGTTTATTCGGAAAAAACAGGCGAACCCTATCTTTTCTCAACGACCTATGACAGGGGAGAAGAGGGGTATCTCTGTACGGATCCCATGATCATGCTTTTGACACCATCTTGGTATCGCCAATTCAAGGAAACCATTGATAGTCGACCAAACTCAGTCGTAAAACTGATTGAAAATACGGAAGAGAAAAAAGGGATTGAAAATTTCCTTGGGACAGCCTTTTACTTAAATGGTGCCTTGGGAGCAATCTTTAATTCCAAGGAAGTCAGCATCAGTGCCTCGGCTTTGGTTCAAAAACCAGATTATTCTAATTTGCCAGACATACAAGTTCCTGTAATGAATCCTGATTTAGTAAGATGGATGTTGTTGATGGGACAATTGGATAGCCCGACGACAGAAGATGAAGAAGTAATTTATAAGCTCTATTATAAGTTCTTCTCGGAAGCTATGCCGAAAGCAAAATTCCTAATTCCTTTAGATGCTGCTTCGGAATTTAAGGACGATAGTCAGGAAGGAAGCTCCTTTGTCTTGGAAAAAGATTCTAGTTTCAACATTCCAGTCAAAGAAGGAAAAGATGGCAGAAATTCTGTTCCAGTATTTACTGATTGGAAACGTCTGCGAATGGTCTTTGATGAAAAATGGAATGGCATGATTGAAGAAGCAGGAGGCATGATTGAAGTTTTTGACTATGCCATAAACCCAACGGAATACTATGAAGCGGGTGCTTATGTTAGTCTAACAGCTTTTAAAGATATGCAAAAGCTCAGTGAGGAACTAGAAGGCAGAGCTAAAGATTAGAGAGTTTCTTTACATTGGGAAACTATATAGTTTTATCTACATCCTACTTGAACCACCAACCTTTTTCAAAGATTGTGAAAGGAAATGATATGGCAAATAGAAGTTATATTTACTTAAAAAACGAAGATGAAGCTCGTATTCTAACAGAGGGAATTTACACAATACCCTATTTTTGGCAATTGTTTTGGGATGAAGAAGATTTAAAAGCTCCTATTGCTCTCTGGGAAACAGCAGAAAAACTGGAAGAAGATGAAGAGCAAGCAGAAAGATTTTACCAAGAGCAGAATGTAGATATCTTGCTTTCTATTGAAAAATTCCAGCAGAATGCCCTCAAAAACCGATCTTTTTTAGAAGAGAATGCCCCGCAATCCGTGCAACTATATGATGACTTTGTCCGTTATATTCTTGCAAATGTCAAAGATGGTGATGTGCTCGGATTTGATCTTTTAGATGTTGTTTTTATGGACCAAGTGTCTGTTGTTTCTGATAAACTGTTAAAAAATATCCGGGCTATTCGGGGAAATCAACCCAAAGATTTAGATTTTTCTTTGACTGAAAAGAACTTAATTGGTCTTGCTATGGGCTTTCCTGACTATTATGCTTCAGAATTATTGCCAGAAGACAATATTCTAGATTCGGTTGCCTATCAGGATGAACTGAAGAAAACGACCCCCCAAGAAGATAAGAAAGTGCTTGATATGACTGGATCTGATTCAAAAGGGAACAAGTCTCGTGTTCTTTTAGTGTTTTGGATTTTGTTGGCACTAGGAATGATGTGGGTTTTATATATTATTTTTAGCTAATAAATAGAAAAGAGAATAAATGAGAATTGCAGATTATAGCGTGACCAAGGCAGTACTGGAGCGTCACGGCTTTACTTTTAAAAAGTCCTTCGGACAAAATTTCTTGACCGATACCAATATCCTTCAAAAAATTGTGGATACGGCTGAGATTGATGACCAGGTCAATGTCATTGAGATCGGGCCCGGGATTGGTGCCTTGACGGAATTTTTGGCTGAGCGTGCAGCTGAAGTCATGGCTTTTGAGATTGACCACCGTTTGGTACCAATCCTAGCGGATACCTTGCGTGATTTTGATAATGTGACCGTAGTTAACGAGGACATTCTCAAGGTTGATTTGGCGCAGCATATCCAGAATTTCAAAAATCCTGATTTACCAATCAAGGTAGTAGCCAACTTGCCTTACTATATCACGACACCTATTCTCATGCACTTGATTGAAAGTGGCATTCCTTTTAGTGAGTTTGTGGTCATGATGCAAAGAGAAGTGGCGGATCGTATCTCTGCTCAACCAAATACCAAGGCTTACGGTAGCTTGTCGATTGCAGTTCAGTATTACATGACAGCTAAGGTAGCCTTTATCGTGCCTCGTACGGTCTTTGTGCCAGCGCCAAATGTGGACTCGGCTATCCTGAAAATGGTACGCCGTCCAGAACCGGCTGTAGCAGTAAAAGATGAGAACTTCTTCTTTAAGGTTTCCAAGGCTAGTTTCACCCATCGTCGTAAGACCTTGTGGAACAACTTGACAGGTTACTTTGGCAAGACTGAGGAAGTCAAGGACAAATTGACTAAGGCTTTGGACCAGGCCGGACTATCCCCAAGTGTACGCGGTGAAGCTCTTGGCTTAGAAGAATTTGCCAGTCTAGCAGATGCGCTTAAAGGACAAGGACTCTAAGATGCAGGGACAAATTATTAAAGCCTTGGCGGGCTTCTACTATGTGGAAAGTGAGGGTCAGGTCTATCAGACACGCGCGCGTGGGAATTTCCGTAAAAAAGGTCATACGCCCTATGTTGGAGACTGGGTAGATTTTTCTGCGGAGGAAAATTCCGAAGGCTATATTCTCAAGATTCATGAACGAAAAAATAGTCTGGTTCGCCCACCCATTGTCAATATTGACCAAGCCGTAGTTATCATGTCAGTTAAAGAACCTGACTTTAATAGCAACTTATTGGATCGGTTCTTGGTTCTTTTGGAGCACAAGGGCATTCATCCTATCGTCTATATTTCCAAAATGGACTTACTGGAAGATGGGGGAGAACTGGATTTTTACCAGCAGACCTATGGTGCTATTGGTTACGATTTTGTGACGAGTAAAGAGGAACTCTTGCCCTTGTTGACAGATAAAGTGACGGTCTTCATGGGACAGACGGGTGTTGGTAAGTCAACCCTCCTCAATAAAATCGCACCTGATCTCAATCTTGAAACGGGAGAAATCTCAGACAGTCTGGGTCGCGGTCGTCATACTACTCGAGCTGTTAGTTTTTACAATCTCAATGGTGGTAAGATTGCAGACACACCAGGTTTTTCATCGCTGGATTACGAAGTAACAACAGCAGAAGACCTTAATCTAGCCTTTCCAGAAATTGCTAGTGTCAGTCGAGACTGCAAGTTCCGTACATGTACTCATACCCATGAGCCATCTTGCGCAGTGAAACCAGCAGTAGAAGAGGGGATCATTGCTACCTTCCGTTTTGACAACTATTTGCAATTCCTCAGTGAGATTGAAAATCGTAGAGAAACCTATAAAAAAGTCAGCAAAAAAATTCCAAAATAAGGAGAAACCTATGTCTCAATACAAGATTGCTCCGTCAATTCTGGCAGCAGATTATGCCAACTTTGAACGTGAAATTAAACGCCTAGAGGCAACTGGGGCAGAATACGCCCATATCGATATCATGGATGGTCATTTTGTGCCACAAATCAGTTTTGGTGCAGGTGTGGTCGAGGCACTTCGTCCTCACAGCAAGATGGTTTTTGACTGCCACTTGATGGTATCAAATCCTGAACATCATTTAGAAGATTTTGCGCGTGCAGGAGCAGATATTATCAGCATCCATGTCGAGGCAACACCTCATATCCATGGTGCTCTTCAAAAGATTCGTTCTCTCGGTGTTAAACCTTCGGTAGTCATCAATCCTGGTACACCTGTTGAGTCTATCAAGCATGTGCTTCACTTAGTTGATCAAGTCTTGGTCATGACGGTTAACCCTGGATTTGGCGGACAAGCATTTCTGCCTGAAACCATGGATAAGATTCGTGAGTTGGTGGCACTTCGTGAGGAGAAGGGCTTGAACTTTGAAATCGAAGTTGATGGTGGGATTGATGATAAAACTATTGCTCAAGCCAAAGAAGCTGGTGCAACAGTTTTTGTAGCGGGATCCTATGTCTTTAAGGGAGATGTCAATGAACGAGTGCAAGCTCTCAGAAAAGAACTGGACTAGAGTTGCAGTTTTTGCTGGTGGAGACCGTGGTCACTATCGAACAGATTTTGATTGCTATGTCGGTGTGGACCGAGGCTCGCTTTGGGTACTAGAGGAAAAACTTCCTCTTGCTCTTGCAGTTGGGGATTTTGATTCTGTGACTGTAGAAGAACGTCAGTTGATTCAGGTAAATGCCCAGCACTTTGTTCAAGCCCAACCAGAAAAAGACGATACCGATTTGGAATTAGCCCTTCTCACTATTTTTGAAAAAAATCCGCAAGCTCAGGTGACTATTTTTGGTGCCCTAGGTGGTCGCATTGACCATATGTTAGCTAATGTCTTTCTACCCAGCAATCCTAAATTGGCGCCCTATATGCGTCAAATAGAGATTGAGGATGGGCAAAATTTGATTCGTTACTGTCCAGAAGGAACCAGTCAACTTGAACCACGTTCGGACTATGAATATTTGGCCTTTATGCCTGTGAGGGATAGTCGTTTGACAATACTCGGTGCCAAGTATGAACTGACAGAGGAGAATTTTTTCTTTAAGAAAGTTTACGCTTCTAACGAATATATAGATAGGGAAGTGTCAGTGACTTGCCCAGATGGCTATGTGGTTGTGCTGCATAGTAAGGACAGGAGGTAGGATGGAAAGTTTACTTGTTGTTTTATTAGTTGCTAATCTAGCCGGCCTCTTTCTCATTTGGCAAAGGCAGGACAAGCAGGAAAAATATCTGACCAAGAGCTTGGAGGACCAAGCAGATAACCTATCAGACCAGCTAGATTATCGATTTGAACAAGCCAGACAAGCTAGTCAGCTAGATCAAAAAAATCTAGAAGTAGCTGTTAGTGACCGTTTGCAGGAGGTGCGTATTGAATTGCACCAAGGCTTAACTCAAGTTCGGCAGGAAATGAATGAGAACCTCCTTCAAACAAGAGATAAGACCGACCAACGCCTCCAAGCCTTGCAGGAATCAAATGAGCAACGCTTGGAACAAATGCGCCAAACGGTTGAGGAAAAATTAGAAAAGACCTTGCAGACACGCTTGCAGGCCTCCTTCGAGACGGTATCTAAACAACTGGAATCTGTCAATCGTGGTCTGGGTGAAATGCAGACGGTTGCGCGAGATGTCGGTGCGCTTAATAAAGTCCTTTCTGGAACTAAAACGCGAGGAATTCTAGGTGAATTACAACTGGGGCAAATCATAGAGGACATCATGACACCTGCCCAGTATGAACGAGAATTTTCTACGGTTGAAAACTCTAGTGAACGTGTGGAATACGCCATCAAGTTACCTGGGCAAGGTGACCAGGAATATGTTTATCTACCGATTGATTCTAAGTTTCCCCTGGCGGATTATTACCGTCTGGAAGAAGCCTATGAAGCAGGTGATAAGGATGAAATCGAGCGCTGCCGTAAGTCTCTCCTAGCAAGCGTCAAGCGTTTTGCCAAGGATATCAAGACCAAGTACCTGGCGCCACCTCGAACAACCAATTTTGGAGTCTTGTTTGTTCCGACAGAAGGTCTCTATTCAGAAATTGTTCGCAATCCAATTTTCTTTGATGATTTGAGACGGGAGGAGCAAATTATCGTTGCAGGTCCAAGTACCTTGTCGGCTCTTCTTAACTCCTTATCAGTTGGCTTCAAGACCCTCAATATCCAAAAGAGTGCCGACCATATCAGCAAGATTCTTGCTAGTGTCAAGACTGAATTTGGCAAGTTTGGTGGGATTCTGGTCAAGGCACAAAAACATCTCCAACATGCCTCTGGCAATATTGATGATTTATTAAACCGTCGTACTACAGCTATCGAGCGAACGCTTCGTCACATTGAGTTATCAGAAGGTGAGCCTGCGCTTGATTTGCTCCAATTCCAAGAAGATGAGGAAGAATATGAAGATTAGTCACATGAAGAAAGATGAGCTTTTTGAAGGCTTTTACCTGATCAAGTCAGCTGACCTGAGACAGACACGTGCTGGGAAAAACTACCTAGCCTTCACCTTCCAAGATGATAGTGGAGAAATCGAAGGGAAGCTCTGGGATGCTCAACCCCACAATGTTGAAACCTTTACAGCAGGGAAAGTAGTCCATATGCAAGGCCGTCGTGAAGTGTACAATAATACGCCTCAGGTTAATCAAATCACCCTTCGCTTACCACAACCTGGCGAACCAAATGACCCAGCGGACTTCAAGGTTAAATCTCCAGTAGATGCCAAAGAGATTCGTGAGTATATGGCGCAGATGATTTTTAAAATTGAAAATCCAATTTGGCAGCGAATTGTTCGAAATCTCTACACCAAGTATGACAAGGAATTCTACTCCTATCCAGCTGCTAAGACCAACCATCATGCTTTTGAGACAGGTCTTGCTTACCATACTGCTACTATGGTTCGTTTGGCAGAAGCGATAGCAGATATTTATCCTCAGCTCAATAAGAGCTTGCTCTACGCGGGGATTATGTTGCATGACCTGGCCAAGGTTATTGAGTTGACAGGTCCCGACCAGACAGAGTACACAGTAAGAGGAAACCTTATTGGTCATATTGCTTTGATTGATAGTGAAATTACCAAAGCGGTAATGGAGCTTGGCATTGATGATACTAGAGAAGAGGTTGTACTTCTTCGCCATGTCATTCTCAGTCACCATGGTCTCCTTGAGTATGGTAGTCCAGTTCGTCCTCGAGTGATGGAAGCAGAAATTATTCATATGATTGATAATTTGGATGCCAGCATGATGATGATGACAACAGCTCTAGCCCTTGTTGATGAGGGAGAAATGACCAATAAAGTCTTTGCTATGGACAATCGTTCCTTCTACAAGCCGAAATTAGACTAGAAACTAAAAAAATGAACTTTATTTAGGCAATAAAGTTCGTTTTTTTGCTTTAGTGTGATATAATGAGAAAAAGACTAAATAAAAAAGAATGGTAAAAATATAATGAAATTAAGAAGAAGTGATCGGATGGTTGTCATTTCCAATTACTTGATTAACAATCCATACAAATTAACCAGTCTCAACACCTTTGCGGAAAAGTATGAATCTGCCAAATCGTCTATTTCTGAAGATATCGTCATCATTAAACGTGCTTTCGAAGAAATTGAAATCGGTCATATTCAAACGGTGACAGGTGCTGGTGGTGGTGTTATTTTTACACCATCGATCTCTACCCTTGAGTCTAAAACGATTATCGAAGAGCTTCGTGATAAACTTTCAGAGAGTGACCGCATTCTTCCAGGTGGCTACATTTATTTATCTGACCTATTGAGCACTCCAGCTATTTTGAAAAATATCGGTCGCATTATTGCTAAGAGCTTTATGGATCAGAAGATTGATGCCGTTATGACGGTAGCGACCAAAGGGGTTCCGCTTGCAAATGCGGTAGCAAATGTCCTCAACGTACCATTTGTCATTGTCCGTCGCGACTTGAAAATCACTGAGGGTTCAACTGTTAGTGTCAACTACGTCTCAGGTTCTAGTGACCGTATCGAAAAGATGTTCCTTTCAAAACGTAGCCTTAAAGCAGGAAGTCGTGTCTTGATCGTCGATGACTTCTTGAAGGGTGGAGGAACCATTAACGGGATGATTAGCCTCTTGTCTGAGTTTGATTCAGAGTTGGCTGGAGTAGCCGTCTTTGCTGATAATGCACAGGAAGACCGTGAACAACAGTTCGCCTACAAGTCACTCTTGAGAGTCACAAATATTGATGTGAAGAACCAACAAATTGCTGTTGAAGTTGGAAATATCTTCGATACAGAAAAATAAGAATTGACTTGAAATACAAAGGTTGGAACTTTCGTCCCAGCCTTTCTTTGATAATGAATATGAAGGAGTCCTATGAAAACACCATTTATTAAACGTGATGCCTTAGAAAAGATTGTTGAGGAGTTTCCAACCCCATTCCATCTTTACGATGAAAAAGGGATTCGTGAGAAAGCACGCGCAGTAAACAAAGCCTTTTCTTGGAATAAGGGCTTTAAAGAATACTTCGCAGTTAAAGCGACCCCAACCCCAGCTATTTTGAAAATCTTACAAGAAGAAGGGTGTGGAGTGGATTGTTCTAGTTATGTCGAACTCTTAATGAGTCATAAACTAGGATTTGCAGGTTCCGATATGATGTTCTCATCTAATAATACTCCAGATAGAGAATATGCCTATGCCCGTGAATTAGGTGCGACGATTAATTTAGATGCCTTTGAAGATATCGAGCATTTGGAACGTGCAGCAGGTATCCCAGAAATCATCTCTTGCCGTTACAATCCTGGTGGCGTATTTGAACTGGGTACGGACATTATGGATAATCCTGGTGAAGCTAAGTTCGGGATGACTAAGGAACAGCTTTTTGAAGCCTTTGCAATCTTGAAAGAAAAGGAAGCTAAAACTTTTGGGATTCATTCCTTCCTAGCTTCCAATACAGTGACCCATCTCTACTATCCAGAATTAGCACGTCAGCTTTTTGAATTGGCAGTAGAAATCAAGGAAAAGTTAGGTATTTCACTGGACTTTATCAATCTTTCTGGAGGTATCGGGGTTAACTATCGCCCAGACCAGGAGCCTAATGATATTGATTTGATTGGTGAGGGAGTTCGTCAGGTTTATGAAGAAGTCCTCACACCAGCAGGCCTTGGTCAAGTTAAGATTTTTACAGAACTAGGGCGCTTTATGTTGGCACCTCATGGCATTCTCGTCACAAAAGTAACTCATAAAAAGAAAACCTACCGTACCTATCTAGGAGTAGATGCGTCAGCTGTTAACCTTATGAGACCAGCTATGTATGGTGCCTATCACCACATCACCAATATGATGCATCCTGATGGTCAGACTGAAGTGGTTGATGTTGTTGGCTCTCTTTGTGAAAACAACGATAAGTTTGCAGTTAATCGTGAATTACCTCAAACAGAAATTGGTGATTTGTTAGTCATTCATGATACAGGTGCGCATGGCTTCTCTATGGGCTACCAGTACAATGCCAAGCTTCGTTCGGCAGAAGTTCTCTATACAGAGGACGGTGGAGCACGCTTAATCCGCCGAGCAGAGCGACCAGAGGATTATTTTGCGACTCTCTATGGGTTTGATTTTGACAAGGATTAATAAATATTTTGAAAATCATGAAAGTTGAAAGTGAAAAACAGATTGTTTTCTAAAAAATAGGCAAAATCTGTGGTTTTTCTTTTCAGTCATGGTATAATAAAGACTATAAAACGTTTTCAAGGAAGGTAACGATATGTCTGAGGAAATAATTGACTATGGACAAGTGACAGGAATGGTGCATTCGACAGAGAGTTTTGGGGCGGTAGATGGCCCTGGAATTCGTTTTATTGTCTTTTTGCAAGGCTGTCAGATGCGTTGCCAATATTGCCATAACCCTGATACTTGGGCTATGGAAACCAATAAATCTCGTGTACGAACAGTAGATGATGTTCTAGAAGAAGCGCTTCGTTATCGTGGTTTCTGGGGAGACAAGGGAGGTATTACAGTCAGCGGAGGGGAAGCCCTCTTGCAGATTGATTTCTTGATTGCCCTCTTTACTAAGGCAAAGGAAAAAGGTATCCACTGTACCTTGGATACTTGTGCCCTTCCATTCCGTAACAAACCACGCTATCTAGAAAAGTTCAACAAGTTAATGGCCGTGACAGACTTGGTTCTCCTTGATATCAAGGAAATCAACGAAGCACAACACAAGATTGTAACCAGCCAAACCAATAAAAACATCTTGGCTTGTGCTCAGTACTTGTCAGAAATCGGTAAACCTGTTTGGATTCGTCACGTTCTTGTACCTGGATTGACAGACAGAGATGAGGATTTGATTGAACTTGGTAAGTTTGTAAAAACTCTCAAAAATGTTGATAAGTTTGAAATCTTGCCTTACCACACCATGGGTGAGTTCAAGTGGCGTGAACTTGGGATTCCATATTCTCTTGAAGGAGTTAAACCTCCAACAGCAGATCGTGTTAAGAATGCTAAGGAACTAATGGATACAGAAAGTTATCAAGATTACATGAAACGTGTACATGGATAAAAAGAAGCCTGATGGGAACATCGGGCTTTTAAGTTTACACAAATAAATATAGATAAGACAAAATTAAACAAAATAAAATTTTTATGATTTAGATGACAATACATATTTTATAAAGATTTAAAATCCTGAAAAAAATCCGAAAATTATTGATTAATATATACTTGTTTCAAATGATACAACAAATTGAATAGGAGAAATCTATGGAACAAAGTATTACCATTAAAAATCTATGTAAGTCATATGGCCAAACTCAAATTTTAAAAGATATTTCTTTTGAAGCAAAAGCAGGTAGAGTGACTGCTTTCCTGGGCCCAAATGGAGCTGGTAAAAGTTCAACCTTACGTATCTTATTAGGATTAGACAAAGCAACATCTGGTCTTACCAAAATTGGAGATCAAACTTATAAGGAATTAAAATTCCCTCTAAAGACTGTAGGAGCTTCATTTGACAGTGTCGGAGCTCCTGATGATCGGACTGTTTATCAACATTTGAAAATTGTTGCTGCTAGTAATGGGATATCCAGTAAGCGAATTGAGCAAGTCTTGGATATGGTGGATATTAGCCATAAGAAAAAATCTAAAATTGGGAAATTATCATTAGGAGAAGGACAACGCTTGGGAATTGCAACAGCTTTATTAGGGAATCCTCAGTATCTGATATTGGATGAACCGACAAATGGGTTGGATCCAAGAGGAATTCGTTGGTTTAGAGAGTTTATAAAAAAACAGGCTCAAGAAGGGAAGACAGTATTACTATCATCTCATATATTATCGGAAGTGGAAGCAGTGACAGATGATGTGGTCATCATAAATAAAGGCAAAGTTCTTATAAAAGGGACTTTACAAGAAGTGATGAAAAATCTTTCTTCATTAGAAGAAGTCTTCTTTAGTTTAACAGAGGGAGGGAAGTGACATGGGACTTATTTACTCTCTTCATTCTGAAATATTGAAATTACTTTATAAGAGAACTACTCATGTTGTACTATTCTTGATACTGGTATTTCAAACGTTTTTAGCAAATATTGGTGCATCTCAAATTGTTTCAGTTGGTATCCATGCTACACCAGAGACAAATCCAGAGTTAGTAGAAGCTATTCCACCTATTGAATTTTTAGGATTTGATGTTACTCTAATTGGCATTTTTTTTATGATTATCTTAGGCTCAATCTTCGGAGCTGAAGAGTATAAAGATTCTGCTATTCGCACAAGCCTCCTCTCTAATACGAGTCGAATTACTCTCCTAGTTTCAAAGACATTAATTTGGCTGGTATTTTCTTTTGTCATTTCCTTCCTATCAATATTTCTGACGATTAACATGACACATTATGTTTTAGGACAAGATGGTTTATTGCTTTTTTCACTAAATGGGACAGTTTGGTTCTATATGTTTTTGGACAGTATAGCTTGGACATTGTTGGGACTTTTAGCCTATATTCTGGCTTTAACATTTAAAAAAGCCCTTGTTCCCCTATTGTTTTTGCTTCCTCAAGTCTACAATTTAGGAACATTCTTAGCCGACCATATATCAATTGCAAAATTTCTTCCAGTTTCATTGAGCTATGGACTGATTGCTACATCTCCACAAATGTTAGAACAGAATAGTTTACAAAATATTTTGCTTTTACTTTGTTGGAATTTGTCATTCTTGGCTTTGGCAATTTACCGCGCACTTCAGTCAGATGTTGGAGGAGGGGAATGAGTTGAAAGAGCAATTAAAAAGTGAGTATCTCAAGTTTATTATGAATCCTTGGCATTGGTTGATTATAGGTGCTCTATTACTTTGCGTTCCGCCGATGGTTATTTTTTTAAATAGTAAACCGGATCAGTTGACCCTATACTTTGTTTTGGAACAGCTACTGCAAAGTCTCTATCTAGGACAGGCAGGTTTCATTAGTCTAGCGGTCCTATTTATAGGTCAAGAATTTACAGGTTCTAGCCTTCGTACCAGTTTTCTTACCTGTCCAAACCGTTTGAAATTTATAATATGTAAACTAGCTATTGTGTTATGTGTGGAAATTGTATTATTGCTAGCTGTAATATCAGTATGTATACTATTTGCTCAAGGATTTTACAATATCAATCTTTTGAGCAATATTAAACATGTTCTAACAATTCTATTTCCAGTTTGTATTTCTATTCTAACCTTCGCTCTTTTAAGTGGTATTTTTGTATTTATTTTCCGATCTTTTACCTTAATTTTGGGAATAAGTTTATCACTTTTATTGGGACTAGGACAAATGTTATTACAATTCAGTTCTTTATTTAGAAATTTACCCTTACTAGCTAGTATGAACTGTTACTATATCCATCCTTTATCACTTTATTATCCAGTGTGGCAAGGCTTAGGGATACAAATGGTTTGGTTATTACTTGTTTTTGTAGTTGCTGCACTGATACTTAGAGAAAGAAATGTACGCTAAAGATAGGGGCTATCCTGTCTTTTTCTCAGTTAGTGTTATAATATATTCAAGGGGGTGAGTTATGGCTTACAAAATATTAGTGGTAGATGATGATTTTGCTATTCTTCGCCTAATTAAAAAGGTACTAGAATATGAAAAATATGAAGTAGTCATACGAAATAACATAGAAGAGATTGATCTTTGTGATTTTACAGAATTTGACTTGATTTTGTTAGATATTATGATGCCTGTTAGTGGTTTAGAAATCTGTAAGATGATTCGCGATCAGATAACTGTTCCTATCTGTTTTATAACTGCTAAGGATATGGCTGAAGATTTGGTAGCTGGAATTAATGCAGGCGCCGATGATTATATTATGAAACCTTTTAGTATGCAGGAGCTTTTAGCGCGTGTGAAAATGCACCTTCGTCGTGAAGAACGGACTAAAGGAACTGCTCATCAGATAAAAAGCGGGAACCTTGTACTATATACTGATAGTAAGGAACTATTTATAAAGAATGATAAGGTTCCATTGACGAGAAGGGAATTTGATATTGTTAGCCTTCTAGCAAGTCACCCAAATAAAATATACTCAATTGAGGAAATTTATAATTATCTATATCCACAAAGTTCAGAAGCTCTTTTACGTTCGGTTTCAGAGTATATTTATCAAATTCGTCAAAAGCTGAAACCTTATCAATTAAATCCGATTAAAACCTTGTACGGTGGAGGATATCAATGGGTAGAATCAAAAGTTTTAGACAATTAATTCGAGAAACCTGTTGGAGAATTATTTGGCAGTTTGGTCTTGGTTTATTATTAGCTTATCTTATTCCCTTAGCTTCTGTATCCATACAAATAATGGAGGATGGGAAACCTCTTAAAAATAATAATGTTCAATCAATTTTTTTCAATGTGTCATCATGGATATATATTTGTGTTTTATTGATTATTCTAATAAGTTATCACATTGGTAAATTGTTGAAAAAACTAAGTTATGAAATGAATTTGATTTATGAAAATAGTATGTGGCTAGAAAGCGAATGTACAGAAAGATTAACAGTTAAGGAATTTCGTGAGACAGGAAATCGAATTATTGTGATGCAAGATCGTATTCGACAGCTATTAGATGATGAGAAGCAACAGAAAGAAGACTTGATGTTTCAGGTTTCAGCAGTTTCTCATGATTTGAAGACACCTCTAACTATCATCAAAGGGAATGCAGAATTTTTGCACACTTCCACTAAAGATGAGCAGTCTAAAGAATGTTTAGCAGATATCGTTCGTGCTAGTCAACGCTTACTTGATTATTTTAATCAGTTGATTCATTATTCTAAAACTTACTATGATGATGAGGCGGAATGGATGGATTGTGATGCTTTAGATTTTGTAAATATACTGGAGCATGAGGCATATTTCATCATTCAGAATCAAATGAAAATAAATTTTGAACAGTCTATTCGAGATGATGAGGTTTATCACATTAATTTAAATCTTTTGGTTAGAGCGATACAAAATATATTAACAAATACTTTGGAGTACGCAGATAAACAGAATCCTAAAATTAAAATTAGGGTAGAGCAAGAGGGGAAGGAATTGAAAATAGGGATATGGAATAATGGCTCTGAATTTCCAGAGGAAGTTTTAACTAATTTTGGGAAGCTCTTTTATCGTATGGATAAAGCTAGATCGGTTAAAGGGCAACATTATGGTATTGGACTTAGTTTTGTATGTAGAGTTGCAAAACTGCACAAAGGCCAAGTTGAGCTTAGAAATAGAGACGAGGGAGCAGAAGTTTTAATGATTCTCGATTGTATTAAATCAAAGTGATTTACTTACTAATTTGTTATCATAGGATTTAAATAAAATTAGGATGTGAAAGTAGATAATAAAAACGAATGAATGATACCTAGTTCATGAAAACTATTTATCATTCATTCGTTTTTTAATTATTGGATACTATACGTAGCTTTATCTAGAATGTTGTTTTCCAGCATTACGTTTTTTGTTTTTCTTCTTGTTAGAAGTTGTGATAGCTGTTGCTGGTTCAGGGGTTACATCTTTACGAGCGCCTGAAGTTTTGCTTGCTTTTGGTGGATTCTTAGCAAATTCTTCGCGTACTTTTTTACGAAGTTTTGGACGAACCAGGTAGTTGATGATGAATTGTTGAAGGATCATCATGAAACCACCGACAACCCAGTAAAGTGTAACGCTGGCTGGTGAGAAGACAGAGAACACGACAATCATGAGAGGACTCATATAGAGCATCTTCTTGATTTGTTCTCTTTGAGTTTCGTCCTCAACTCCATGTAAAGAAAGGAGTGATTGAAGATAGTAAAGGATACCAGCAAAGGCAACCAAAATCATACTAGGTGAGCCTAGAGGAATTCCTAGGTAGCTTGCTTGGGCGACTCCTTCAGTATGTTGGGCAGCAAAGTAGATAGCAGAGAAGAAAGGCATTTGAATGAGGATAGGGAAACATCCCACGCCACCAAACATGCTGATGCCGTACTCTTTTTGAGCAGCAAAGAGAGCTTGTTGAGCTTCTAGTTTTTCTTCTTGAGTTGTTGCTTCTTTCAGGCGAGTCTGATGTGGTTCAAGGACATGCTTGAGAGCATTCATCTTTTCAGAGTGAAGCGTTGCCTTCCATGATTGGTAGATACCAAGTGGGAGGATAATCAAGCGAACGATAATGGTTACGATGATGATCCCAACACCGAAACCGAGGCCTTGATCATTGGCGAAGTATTTGATAGCTTCCCCCATTGGAGCACCCAAGAAATCCCAAACGGGACCAGTTGGGAGTCCTGTTGATTTATCAATCTGGACACAACCTGTTAAGACTAATAGCATAGCCACTCCCATAGCCGAGAGAGCGATTCGTTTAATTGATTTCACTGTTTTTATTCCTTCTTTAAAAATTATACCTTTCTATTCTACTGTTTTTTTGGGAAATATACAATAGTTCTAGAGACCTAATTTGCGACTTTGAAGTCTGAATAAGATGGAAAGTTACTCATTTGCACATCTAGGTAGGTTACTTTAGAGAATGGGGTAGGGCCTTTTCGGATCTCTTGGATAAACTTGGCCATGATGGCAGAAGACTCAGCCTGAGCTAGAATTTCAACTGTTCCGTCGTCGTTATTCCAGACACGACCCGTAATGCCACCTAGTTCTAGAGCCAGACTATAGACACCCCAGCGAAAGCCCACTCCTTGGACGCGACCTTGGGCGATCATTTTAACCTTTTGCATACCAAACCTCCTTGATTGTGTTATAATATTTCTATGACTATTATAACCTCTAAAGCCAATTCTGTGGTGAAAAATGCCAAAAAATTACATCAAAAAAAATATCGGAAAACCTCTTACTTGATTGAGGGTTGGCACTTGTTTGAAGAAGCTGTTCAAGCTGGTTCAAAGATTGAGAAAATTTTTGCCCTTGCAGAGTATGGAGATAAACTGGTAGACTATCCTCAAACTGTTTTTGTAACCGAAGAAATTCTGCTTGATTTAGCAGATTCGCAAACGCCTCAGGGCATTGTTGCCATTGTTCAAAAGGAAGAGGAGCAGTTGCCGGATTTGACTTCAGGGAAATACCTTTTCTTAGAAGATGTGCAAGATCCTGGAAATGTGGGGACCATGATTCGGACGGCAGATGCAGCAGGTTTTTCTGGAGTCATCGTTTCAAGTAAGTCAGCAGATATTTATAGCTTGAAGACTCTCCGATCTATGCAGGGCAGTCATTTTCATTTACCGATTTATCGGATGCCTGTTGAAACATTTGTAGAAGAGGCTAAAAAGGGCAATTTACCAATTCTGGCAACTACTTTGTCCCAAAAATCTAAAGATTATCGTGAGCTTGTTCAGCTAGAAGATTTTGCCTTGGTCATGGGGAATGAAGGTCAAGGCATTAGTCCATTCATGACAGACCAGGCAGACCAGCTGGTTCATATCAGCATGAAAGGGCAGGCGGAAAGTCTCAATGTCGCTATTGCTGCAGGTATACTCATGTTTTATTTGAGTTAAATGATTTAATTTTTGTTATAATCAGTAAAAAGATTTCATAAGGAGAAAAAAATATGAATCAAACAATTATTCAAGAACGTTCAGGTTTGAATCAATTTTATGCAAAAGTTTATGCTTTTGTAGGAGTTGGAATTGCCTTATCCGCACTTGTTTCAGCCTTGATGTTAACAACCTTCCAAGACCTTCTTGTTCAGTTGATGTTTAATGCCCGCATATGGCTAATCGTGACAGGAGTAGTTGAAGTTGCTCTTGTCATTGCAGCTAGTAATATGGCTTATAAAAATAGCCCAGCAGCTCTTCCGATGTTTCTCATCTATTCAGTAGTGAACGGTTTTTCACTGAGTTTCATCGTATCGCTCTATCTACCAGGAACGGTTCTAACGGCTTTTATTTCCAGTGCAGCCCTTTTCTTTGTCATGGCAATTGTCGGAGTTGTGATTAAAAAGGACTTGAGTGGTATCGGGCGTGCTTTGATTGCAGCCTTGGTAGGTCTCATTTTAGCTATGATTGTTAATGTATTCTTAAACAGTGGTCTCTTCGACTACATTATCAGTATTGTCATGGTTCTTGTTTTTGCAGGTTTGATTGCTTGGGATAACCAAAAGATTCGCTATGTTTATGAAGAATCAAATGGTCAAGTCGCTACAGGTTGGGCAATTTCTTTGGCACTTAGCCTCTACCTTGACTTTATCAACCTTTTCCTTAGCTTCTTGCGTATCTTTGGAAGTGACGATTAATACTTTTAGAGCTCAAATGAGCTCTTTTTTTAATTTTTACTTTTATTTTTACTGGCAAAAGGGTATAATCATCTTATTATTTCAAAAGGAGAGATGTATGAAGAAAAGTTTTATTCATCAACAGGAAGAAATTTCCTTTGTAAAAAATACCTTTACCCAGTATTTGAAAGATAAATTAGAAGTTGTGGAAGTGCAGGGGCCAATCTTGAGTAAGGTTGGGGACGGGATGCAGGATAACCTTTCAGGGATTGAACATCCAGTTTCTGTTAAGGTTTTGCAAATCCCAGATGAAACCTATGAAGTGGTGCATTCCCTTGCTAAGTGGAAACGCCATACCTTGGCCCGTTTTGGTTTTGGTGAGGGAGAAGGACTCTTTGTTCACATGAAGGCTCTTCGTCCAGACGAAGATTCCCTAGATGCGACTCATTCAGTCTATGTAGACCAGTGGGATTGGGAAAAAGTTATTCCAAACGGACAGCGCAATCTTGCCTATCTTAAAGAAACGGTAGAAAAGATTTATAAGGCTATTCGTTTGACAGAGTTAGCAGTAGAAGCTCGCTACGACATTGAGTCAATTCTACCTAAACAAATTACCTTTATCCATACTGAAGAGTTGGTTGAACGCTATCCAGACTTGACACCTAAAGAACGTGAAAATGCTATTTGTAAGGAATTCGGTGCTGTCTTCTTGATTGGTATCGGTGGAGAATTGTCAGATGGAAAACCTCATGATGGACGTGCACCAGACTATGATGACTGGACAACTGAGTCTGAAAATGGCTATCATGGCTTGAATGGGGACATCCTTGTTTGGAATGATAACTTGGGTGCAGCCTTTGAATTGTCTTCAATGGGCATTCGTGTCGATGAAGACACCCTCCGTCGCCAAGTAGCCATCACAGGAGACGAAGACCGTCTAACTTTAGAATGGCATAAGGCTCTCCTAAACGGACTCTTCCCATTGACAATTGGTGGAGGAATTGGTCAATCTCGTATGGCTATGTTCCTGCTTCGTAAGAAGCATATCGGTGAAGTCCAAACCAGTGTTTGGCCACAAGAAGTGAGAGACACCTACGAAAATATTCTTTAATCAATCGAGCCGTAAGGTTCGATTTTCTTTTTTTGATAAGAATTTGGTATAATATACGGTATGAAAATCGTATCAGGAATCTACGGTGGGCGTCCGTTAAAGACGCTGGACGGTAAAACGACAAGGCCAACATCAGATAAGGTTAGGGGCGCTATTTTTAATATGATTGGCCCCTACTTTGAAGGTGGGCGTGTGCTAGATCTCTATGCTGGCAGTGGTGGTCTATCCATCGAAGCAGTCTCAAGAGGGATGTCTAGTGCCGTTCTGGTTGAGAAGGATCGTCGAGCACAGAACATAGTCGCAGAAAATATCCGAATGACTAAGGAAACTTCCAAGTTTCAATTATTGAAAATGGAATCCAGTCGTGCATTGGAGCAGGTGGATGGTGCCTTTGATCTTATTTTCTTGGACCCTCCTTATGCAAAAGAGCAAATCGTGTCAGATATTGAAAAAATGGCAGAGAGAGATCTTTTTTCAGAGGATGTCATGGTGGTATGTGAGACCGATAAATCAGTAGAACTTCCAGAAGAAATCGCCTGTTTGGGCATCTGGAAGGAAAAAATATATGGGATTAGTAAGGTGACGGTTTATGTCAGATAAGATTGGGCTATTTACAGGTTCTTTTGATCCGATGACCAATGGACATTTGGATCTCATTGGGCGTGCAAGTAAGCTCTTTGATCAATTGTATGTAGGAATTTTTTATAATCCCCATAAAACGGGATTTTTACCGATAGAGAGCCGAAAGAAAACTGTTGAAAAAGCAGTGGCACATCTGGAGAATGTCCAAGTCATAGCTTCTCACGATGAATTAGTCGTTGATGTTGCTAGAAGATTAGGTGCAGAGTTCTTGGTGCGTGGCTTGCGTAATGCAACAGATCTTCAGTATGAAGCTAGTTTTGATTTTTACAACCATCAACTAGCGGGAGAAATGGAGACAATCTACCTCCACAGTCGCCCAGAGCATGTATACATCAGCTCTTCAGCTGTGAGAGAACTATTGAAATTTGGTCAAGATATCAGTGGGTATGTACCAAATGCTGTCCTAGAGGAGTTAAACAATGAAGAAAAAAACTAGATGGCCCTTATATCTCATTATTGGGCTCATTATCACTTTTATCGCTTTTACAGTGCCCCTGCCTTATTATATCGAGGTGCCAGGAACTTCTGAAGATATTCGAAAGGTTTTACAAGTTAATAACCAACCTGACCAAGAGGAAGGTTCCTACCAATTTGTGACGGTTGGAGTTAAGCACGCTAGACTGGTTGACTTAGTCTATGCCTGGCTAACTCCTTTCACGGACATACATAGCGCCAAAGAAATGACTGGTGGTTCGTCAGATGCGGAATTTATGCGAATCAACCAGTTTTACATGGAAACTTCGCAAAACATGGCCAAATATCAAGGTCTAAAGACGGCCGGTAAGGAAATAGAGCTCAAATACTTAGGTGTCTATGTTTTGACTGTAACAGATAACTCGACTTTCAAGGGAGTTCTTAATATTGCTGACACCGTGACAGCTGTGAATGATAAGACTTTTGAGAGTTCCAAGGAGATGGTTGACTACGTTAATTCTCAAACTCTAGGTGATCAGGTTAAGGTTACTTATGAGGAGGATGGGAAAGTCAAAACTGCTGAAGGAAAGATCATTACACTAGAAAATGGGAAGAATGGTATCGGAATCGGCTTGATTGACCGCACAGAAGTATCTAGTGATGTGCCAATCAAGTTTTCAACTGCAGGCATTGGTGGTCCTAGTGCTGGGATGATGTTTAGTTTATCCATCTATACGCAAATTGCAGATCCCACTCTTCGAAATGGACGCATCATTGCTGGTACAGGAAGTATCGACAGAGATGGGAATGTTGGTGATATTGGTGGAATTGATAAAAAGGTTGTGGCCGCAGCTAAAAAGGGAGCAACTGTATTCTTTGCTCCTAACAATCCAGTAACTGAAGAAGCTAAAAAAGCAAATCCAAATGCCAAGAGTAATTATGACACAGCTCTAGAAGCAGCTCAAATGATTAAAACAGACATGAAAATCGTTCCAGTCAAAACGCTTCAAGATGCGATTGACTATTTGAAAAATAATCCCTAAACAGTAGGCAAATCCCTAAACTAGCGTAGAAAAACAGAAGATGGTATAATAGGCAAATGATTCAATTGTTTTTTACTCTTAGTAGTCATATGTTTTTTATCTACCTAGTCTTTCAGCTCTTGAAAGATTTGGTCAGATGGGATCAAATTTTGAAGGTGACAAAGGATAATGCGAAGAAGGTTCGACTCTTGGTAGTATTGTGTAGTATCGGTTTAGGATATCTGGTTAGTTCCTTTTTTCTGAACCTCTACCAACTTTGGCAAGAAGCAGTTAGGACGCTATTTTAAAATTGTAAGTGAAGGAAAATACTCTATGGAAAAAATTGTAGTTCAAGGTGGCGATAATCGTTTGGTTGGAAGTGTTACCATCGAGGGTGCAAAAAATGCAGTTTTGCCACTGCTTGCAGCAACTATTTTAGCAAGTGAAGGAAAAACAGTCTTAAAAAATGTTCCTATTTTATCGGATGTTTTTACCATGAATCAGGTGGTTCGTGGATTAAATGCGAAAGTAGACTTTGATCAAGAAGCACATGTTGTTGAAGTTGATGCAACCGGTGATATCACAGAAGAAGCTCCCTATAAGTATGTCAGCAAGATGCGTGCTTCTATTGTAGTATTGGGGCCAATCTTGGCTCGTGTAGGACATGCTAAAGTTTCGATGCCAGGTGGTTGTACTATCGGTAGTCGCCCTATCGACCTTCACCTAAAGGGACTCGAAGCGATGGGGGCTCAAATTACTCAAACGGCAGGATATATCGAAGCTAAGGCAGAACGCTTGCACGGAGCTCACATTTACATGGACTTCCCAAGTGTAGGTGCCACTCAAAACTTGATGATGGCGGCAACTCTTGCTAACGGCGTTACAGTCATTGAAAATGCTGCGCGTGAACCTGAGATTGTCGACTTGGCTGTTCTCCTAAATAAAATGGGTGCCAAGGTCAAGGGAGCAGGAACAGAAACTGTGACGATTACTGGTGTTGAGCAACTACACGGTGCAACCCACAATGTTGTACAAGACCGTATCGAAGCAGGGACCTTCATGGTAGCAGCTGCCATTACAGGTGGAGATGTCTTGATTCAAGATGCCATCTGGGAACACAATCGTCCCTTGATTGCTAAATTACAGGAAATGGGTGTTGAAGTCATCGATGAGGACGAAGGAATTCGTATTCGTTCTCAACGTGAAAAATTAAAGGCTGTCCACGTTAAGACACTTCCACATCCAGGATTTCCGACAGACATGCAAGCGCAGTTCACTGCTCTAATGACCGTTGCTCAAGGTGAGTCAACCATGGTAGAGACTGTATTTGAGAATCGTTTCCAACATTTAGAGGAAATGCGTCGTATGGGCTTGCACTCTGAAATCATCCGTGATACAGCCCGTATCGTCGGAGGACAGCCTCTCCAAGGTGCAGAAGTTCTATCGACAGACTTACGTGCCAGTGCAGCCTTGATTTTGACAGGCTTGGTAGCTGAAGGCGAAACAGTTGTAGGAAAGCTTGTCCATTTAGATAGAGGTTACTACCGTTTTCATGAAAAATTAGCTCAGTTAGGAGCTAAGATTGAACGGGTAAGTGTGGAAGCTGATGAAGATGAATAAACAATCCAAATATGTCTTACGTCGCTTTATCCTAGTAATTGTAGTATTACTACTAGGATTCTTAGCTCTTGCTATTGGTTTGATGATTGGCTATGGTATTCTAGGAAAAGGTCAAGATCCTTGGGCTATTTTAGCACCAGCAAAATGGCAAGAACTCATCGCAAAATTTACAGGAAAATAGGCTGGGAGACCAGTCTTTTTCTAGGAAGTGAATGTAATACTCAATGAAAATCAAAGAGCAAACTAGGAAGAGAACCGCAGGTTGCTCAAAACACCGTTTTGAGGTTGTGGATAGAACTGAC
>NZ_JVKV01000076.1 GCF_001072375.1 Streptococcus pseudopneumoniae | reverse complement strand
CGGCTAGCTTCCTAGTTTGCTCTTTGATTTTCATTGAGTATTAGCTTTCATACTAGATAATTTTTCTAGCTATTGTAACAAAAAAGTCACCCGAAGGCAACTTTTATTCTGTATTTGCTTATTGCTTTATAAACGATTAAAAGTCTATTCTGGACTAAAAGCAGCTGCTTCTTGCATTTGATAGTATTTGCCTTTTCTAGCCATGAGTTCCTGATGATTGCCATACTCGACAATATCTCCATCCACCAAGACAAGAATCAAATCAGCATCTTGAATGGTAGACAAACGATGGGCGATGATGAAGCTTGTCCGTCCCTTCATGAGTTTGGCAAAGGCATCCTGAACCAAGACCTCTGTCCGGGTATCGATGGATGAAGTCGCTTCATCTAAGATAAGAATCTTAGGAATGGCTAGAAAGACACGGGCAATGGTTAAGAGCTGAGCCTGACCAACAGACAAGGATTCCCCTGCATTTTCAAGCTTGGTATCATAACCCTGTGGCAACTGTTGGATAAAGAAATCTGCGTTAGCTGCCTTAGCTGCCGCAATAACCTGATCTCGGCTAGCATCAGGATTGCCAAAGGCAACATTGTCATGAATGCTTCCTTGCTTGAGCCAAGTTTCTTGAAGCACCATTCCAAACTGCTGTCGAAGAGAAGCTCGGGTATAGTCATAAATCGAATGACCATCCAATAAAATATCTCCAGAGTTAATCGGGTAAAAACGCATGAGGAGATTGATAAGGGTAGACTTCCCAGCACCTGTTGGTCCAACGATGGCAACCTTACTACCAGCTGAAATGTCAATAGACAAGTCCTTGATCAAGATTTTTTCAGGGTTGTATCCAAAAGAAACATGTTTAAAGGAAATAGCTCCTTTGACTTGGTCGTTGTTCAATTCTTTAAGACCAGTTTCTGTAATCTCAGGGCTTTCTAAAACTGCATAAACACGTTCAGCACAAGCCAAGGCACTTTGCAACTCTGCTAAGACTGATGAGATATCGTTAAAAGGCTTGGTATACTGCTGCACATAGTTCAAAAAGGTTACCAAACGTCCAACTGTTAAAGTGGAACCAGCCATGATACGCAAGGCCCCTACTCCAGCAAGAAGGGCATAAATGAGGGCATTGACAAAACGGGTTGAAGGATTGACTGTCGAAGAATAAAAGATAGCTGACTGAGAATAACCTGCATAGCTATCATTTACCTCATGAAGTCTCTCGATAAATTCTTCCTGGGCATTAAAAGACTGGATTATAGTCTGTTGGGTGAGCGATTCTTCAATCAACTGGGTTTGAATCCCCCTAAACTCTGTCTGTTTTTGAAAGAGATGGTAGGATCTCTTGGCAATAAAGCGTGAAATGACCATAGACAGAGGTGTTAAGAGCAGAACTAATAGAGTCATCAAAAGATGAATTTGAAGCATAGCAAGGATACTGACCAAAATCATCAGAACTCCGATGAAAAATTGGTTGAAAATCATATTCAGTCCCGCTGCTAACTGTTCAATATCTGTCGTCACACGGCTAACCATTTCTCCACTCCCCTGTCTGTCCACAAGGGCAATCGGGAGACGATGGAGTTTTTCAATGATTTTTTCACGTAAATCTCTGGTATAGGAGAAAATGAGGCGGTTATAGAGGAGAGGATTGGCCCATTGTACCAGTGTATTTCCTATAACCACCAATATCATCTGGAGGAAAATCTGCCAAAACACCTGAGATGAGTCCGTCACTAAGACTTGGTCAATTACTTGTCCAATCAAGATTGGAAGATAGATTGATAGGGCCACTTGGGCAATGGTTCCCAAGAAAGCTAGGAAAAGAAGGATGGGATGACTTGCTAAATCTTTTGCCAAACGTTTGAGGGTTTGACTTGCATGTTTACCTTTCATTCTAGTCCTCCTTTCCATGTTGGGATGCATTGATTTCACGATAGACTTGGCTAGATTTCATCAATTCCTCATGATTTCCAAGCGCTAATTGCTGACCTTTTTCTAAAAGGAGAATTTTGTCTGCAATCTTCAAGGTTGAAGTTCGTTGGGAAATCAAGATCAAGCTAGTATCTGGCAAGTTCTCCTGAATGGCCTTTAGAAGATTGGACTCAGTAATGGCATCAAGGGCTGAAGTCGCATCGTCCAAGATGAGAAAAGGAGCTTGACGTAAAACTGCTCGGGCAATTGATAAACGTTGCTTTTGCCCACCTGAGAAATTACGGCCACCCGCTTCAACCACTGCGTCCAGCTGACCTTCCTTATCGCTGACAAAGTCCTTGGCCTGGGCAATTTCCAAGGCCTGCCAGAGTTCTTGGTCCGAGACAGGCTCTTCCATACCCAGAGTCAAATTAGAACGAATAGTCCCTTTAAAAAGTTCAACCTTTTGAGGGACATAGGCCATCCAAGAACGCCATTCAGAAAGATCGCGAGGACTACGTCCATCTCGATAAAGGGAAATGCTTCCCTTATCTGCCAGATAAAGGCCAAGTAGGACCTGCACTAAGGTTGACTTACCAGAACCAGTTCCCCCTATAATCCCAAGAATCTGCCCTTGTTGCATATCAAAAGAAAGATTTCTCAAGGATGGTTGGGCAGCATCTGGGTAAGTAAAGCTCAAGTGATGAACATGTAAAACTTGATTCCGAGACACTTTCCCCACCTGAATCTCAGAATGAATATCTTCAGGTTCTTCAGCGAAGACTTCCTCAATCCGCTTAGCTGATATATAGGACTGGTTGAGTGAATTAATCAGCATGGCTAGTTTAATCAACTCTACCAAGATCTGTAAGAGATAGTTGATTAGGGCAATCAAGGCACCCTGACTGAGCCAGCCTCCTTGGATAGAAAGATAACCATTCCAGATAATCACCAGCAAAGTTCCGTTGACGATCAAATAGGTCAAGGGGGTCAAGAGACTAGACCAGTATCCTGTTTTCATTTGGATAGCCATATAGACTTGGTTTAGTACTTGGAAATTTTCAATTTCTCGTTTTTCTTGGCCAAAAGCACGAATCACACGCATACCTTGTATCTGTTGGCGTGTTTCCTGAACCAGCTGGTCTGTTTTCTTTCTCAAAATGCTATAAAGAGGATTGACCAAGCGCGATAACACGACAATGACAAAGGTCAAAATGACAACCATGACCAAAAACCAGAAGGTCAATTCAGGCGAGAGACGATATGCCATAAAAATGGCACCGAAAACAATAATAGGAGCCCTTAAAAACAAGCGTAAAAATTGATTGATTCCTGTCTGAATCTGGTAGGTATCTGAAGTCAAAGGCGTCACCAAACTCGAAGTCGTCAAACGGTCTCGACTATCCTTTGGCAAGGAGAGAATATGACGATAGAGGTCATTGGTCAACTCCTTGGTGAAGCCGACTGCTGCCTTAGCTGAGTAAAATTGGGCAACCAAAGCCACCAAAACACCGATAACTGCAAACAAAAAGAGGAGGCCCATTTGCATCCACAGATGACCCTGATCTTTTTGAGGGATGGATTGGTCAACAATCCCAGCTATAATCATAGGAACTAATAGTTCAAAAACAGCTTCTAGCAATTTAAACAGAGGTGATAGGAAAGATTCCTTAATGTAAGGTTTAAAGTAAGAAAGTAAGTGTTTCATAAGTCCCTTCTATTTTCAAAATGAAGAAGGTGGAAAAACCACCGTCTTTTTTACTTGTTCAAATATGGAAGTAGGTAGCCATAACCAGCCTTTTCCATTTCATCCTTAGCGATGAATCGTAGAGAGGCAGAATTGATACAATAGCGTAAACCACCTAGCTCCTGAGGTCCATCAGTAAAGACATGTCCCAAGTGAGCATTGCCAGAACGTGAACGGACTTCGATTCGCTCCATACCATGACTTAAGTCTTGGTAGTAATGGATGAGCTCTTTAGAAATTGGTCTACTAAAACTTGGCCAACCGCAGCCTGATGCAAACTTATCCTTGGCAAAGAATAGGGGCTCTCCTGTCGTGATATCGACATAAATTCCTTCCTCAAAGGTTTGATCATAGGCATTGCTAAAGGGAGCTTCCGTCGCAGCTTCTTGCGTAACTCGGTAAGACTCTTCTGACAAATTTTCTCGTAACGTTGCCTGACTAGGCTTTTCATAGTTGGCGGCATCTATCAGTGGTTTTTCAGCATCCCTCACATCAATGTGGCAATAACCACCAGGATTTTTCTTGAGGTAGTCTTGGTGATAGTCCTCAGCCAGGATATAGTGACGGAGTTTCTCCACTTCTACCGCTATCTTGCGACCGAGCATGCGCTCCTGCTCTTGGACAAGGGCATAGATAGTCGGTAAATCCTCTTCATCTTGATAATAAATCCCTGTACGATATTGACGGCCACGGTCATTTCCTTGTTGATTGACAGACAATGGATCAATGACTCGGAAATAATAAAGCAAAATCTCACGGAGCGAGACTGCCTTTTCATCATAAATAACTTGAACAGTCTCTGCATGATCTGTTTCTTTGATTAATTGATAATTGGTGGTTTCAACTTGACCATTAGCGTAACCAACACTTGTTTGCAGCACTCCAGAAATTCTGGAAAAATATTCTTCCAAGCCCCAAAAACAACCACCTGCTAAATATATTTCTGCCATCTCATACCTCCTTGACCATCTATCGGTCAGTAAAAGTGGGAAACATTTCATATCCCATCTTTCATTTTCAAAAAAAGGATAGGAAGCCCTCTAATAGAGAGTTTCCCCATCCTATCGCTATATTTATTTTTCTTCGACGCGCACGCCTTGTGTGTCTACTTGCAAATCATGAAGTTTGCCTTTGAACGGTTGTTTTTCAAGCTCTGCCTTAATCTTCGGCATCTTATCAGGATCAGCTAGAACCATGACAGTAGGCCCAGCGCCAGACAAGTAGGTCGCATAAGCACCGTTTCTCTTGGCAACTTTCTTGATGGTCGCAAATTCTCGCACCAAGTCTTGACGGTAACGCTCGTGGAAGAGGTCACTCTCGATAGCTTGGCCAGCTTTGACCATATCTCCTGTCAGTAGAGCTGCGATAGCCACATTGGCGATAGAACTTGCTGCAACAGCTTCCTTGTATGATAATTTCTTAGGTAAGACACCACGACTATCGCGAGTTCGCAATTCATAGTTTGGAATATAAGCTAGGAAAGCACACTCTGGGAAAGGCGCCACAACAGCTGAAACCTGACCTTCGACTGAGCTCGCAATGACCAGATTACCATAGATAGCTGGCGCAACATTATCAGGATGGCCTTCAATCTTAGTCGCCAATTGCAATTTGTCGTGATCGCTTAATTTAAGATTTCCTAATTGATTTGCCAGTTCAATCCCTGCAACGATGACAGAACTAGAAGAACCTAGTCCACGCGCAAGTGGAATATCACTAATCATTTTCAGACGTCTTGGTTGTAGGTCTGGAACAATTTGTAGAGCAATCTTCAGCAAAAGATTACGTTCGTCACGTGGAATCCATTTACCTAGTTGGTGCTCAATCATCCATTCTTCACGTTCTTCACAAACCTGAATTTCTAGATACTTAGTTACAGCTACACCAACCGAGTCAAAACCTGGACCCACATTGGCACTTGTAGCAGGTACAATAATCTTCATCTTAGTCTCCTAAAACCTTGAAGGTGTTGAGAAGTTCAAATTCAGCTACACCCTTCAAAGCTGATGTAATATTTTCAAGCTGTGCCTTGTTGATCTTATGGCTGATGATGACGACACGAGCCTTGCCTTCTTGCTTGCCATCTTGAAGGATTTGCTTGAAGGAAATATCTTCTGCATTAAAGAGTTCAGCCAATTTCAAGACTTGACCTTTTGAATCTGGTGCCAAGATTGAGAAATAGTAGTTGGCTTTGACATCTTCTGGCTGAGCCAAGACTACTGGACGGCTGTATTCGTTAAAGGCTTTTCCAATAGTACCGTCATTCAAACGACGAACGATACGAACGATATCAGCTACGACACTCGTCGCAGTTGGTTTTTGTCCGGCACCTGGTCCATAGTACATAGATTCACCGATACCAATAGACTCCACAAAGACTGCATTCATGACACCATTGACACTTGCAAGTGGGTGAGCCTTAGGAAGGAAGGTTGGTGTAACCTCGGCAGCGATTCCAGATGGTGTTTCTTCGATAGAACCTACTAATTTAACCACATACCCAAGATCTTGGGCAACTGCCACATCCTCTGGAGTGATGTTGCGGATTCCTTGATGGGCCACATCTTCAAATTTGACATTCATCCCAAATGCAAACTGGCTAAGGATGACCATCTTGTAGGCTGCATCAATCCCGTCAACGTCATTGGTTGGATCGCTTTCAGCAAAGCCAAGTCGTTGGGCTTCTGCTAAAGCATCCTCGTAAGACCAACCTTCGGTTACCATTTTAGTCATCATGAAGTTAGAAGTTCCGTTGACAACACCAAGAACACGTGTGATTTTGTCTGATGCTAGTGAGTTAACCAAGGTACGAAGGATTGGAATTCCTCCCGCAACAGCTGCTTCATAGTAAAGAGCAACATTATGAGCTTTAGCAATCTCAAGCAATTCTGCACCATGAACAGCCAAAAGGTCCTTGTTGGCTGTCACGACGTGTTTTCCTGCTTCTAATGCACGAGTGATAAATGTTTTAGCAGGCTCGATACGTCCCATCAACTCAACAACGATAGTGATGTCTTTGTCTGACAAGATTTCATCGATATTTGTTACAAAATTAAAATCATTTCCTGCCTCAAGCAAGCGTGCTTTCTCTTCATCGTCTTTGACCAAAACCTTGGCTACTTCAATTTCTGAATGTGCTGCTTGAACAATTTTTTCTCCATTTTCCTTTAGTAAGAATGGCACACCACTGGCTACTGTACCAAATCCAAGTAAAGCAATCTTAACTGACATATTTGTCTCCTCGAAATTTTCTAATAGCCCTATTATACCAAAATTGTGAGAAAATTCCTACCATTCTGAACTAAAAATAGAAGCGTCAAATCATAAAAAAGCCTGCCCTGATACAACCTAGGACAGACGCTATTTTCAATCTATTTCACAAAAGCCAATTCCTTGCCAGTAGACAGGTCTTCTCGATAGTGGAAACCAGCAAAGCTGAGCTTTTTGATTTCTTCTACCGAAGTCACCTGATTTTCCATCAAGGCTGTTAAGAAAGCACCTCTAGCTTTCTTTGAAATGGTTGAGTGGACTTTAAGTTTTCCATCTCTGTCTTCCATAAACTTAAAGGTCACCATTTTTTCACGGATTTCTTTTGGAAAGACATTTTCAAACTCCGAAGACAAGAGTGAAAAGATTAATTCTTCACCCTTCACCGACTCTTCATAAGCTGACTGCCAGTGACTTTTCAGGCTTTTTCCAGCGATTTTAAGCTTCATCAAAAAGTCCAGTCTGTGAGGTGCAATCGGTGCAAAAGCTGGAATCACACCGTAAAGAGCTGACGTTATCATGAGGTGTTTCTCCAGATAGGCTTGCTCCGCCTTGGTTAGATTTTCTCGTTTGATGTTGCGATACATGAGTCCATCAAAGAGGTACAAGGCAGGATAAGAGTTTGCAGTCCCTTTTTTTAAAGCTTGGATGCGTTCATACTCTTCTTGTGCTTTTTCAGCAGAAATTTTATAAAAATTTTCCAGTTCTTGAGCAGAATATATAGTTAGTTCGTCTAGTACAGCCTGACTTTCAGGAGACAAAGGTTTTGCCTCTAAACTAGGAATTTCGGTGTTCATTTCTTTTGCGGTTGGGATTAGAATTTTCATAGTGTTAGTGTAGCATATTTTTTTAGGACTACCAAGGATTTGAGCTTAAATAATACGACCTTCTAAATGATCGAGTTCATGCTGACAGATCTGAGCCGGAAAACCTGTCAGGGTAATGGTCTGTTCTTTCCAATGAACATCTCTATAGGATACGGTAATTTTTTCATACCTGGTTGTCGGTCTCACACCCGTCAGAGACAAACATCCTTCCTCGGTCTCGTAAGGCCCTTCAAAAGACTTGAGAACGGGATTAAACATGACCATGGGAATCATGCCGATATTAAAAATAATCACTCGCTTTTGCACCCCAATCATATTGGCTGCTAGTCCAACACAGGTCTCTCGATTAGCCTGCAGGGTATCTTGTAAATCCTTTGCTAGAGGTAAATCCTCCTGACTAGCAGGCTGGGATACCTGTGATAAAAATATCATATCTCTTACGATTTTCTTTTCCAAGTCTTCTTTCCTCCATCTTTTTCTCTACTTGATTATAGCACAAAATCTATTGACTTTTATCTTTATATAAAAACAAAAAAGCCATCCGAAGATGACTTTTCAATGCTTAAATGGCGTTTTTATCCTTTCCAAGTGCTCGTTGAACTGCTTTGACAATCTCAACAAGGACTACAATCATAAGCGCTCCAACAGCGACCACCATCCATTGAGTCAAGCTCAAATGAGAAACGTGGAAGAGACTGTTAAATCCAGGAACCAAAATTGTCACCACAAAGAGGACGAAGGCAACTGGGATAGACCAGTTAAAGGTCTTGTTGGTAAAGAGTCCCACTTTAAAGATAGATTGGTAAACCGACTTAACGTTAAAGGCATGGAGCAATTGGATCAAACCGAGAGTTGCAAAAGCCATGGTAAGGGCATCCGCATGGATTTCAGTATGACTTTGGTGCTCTGGGAAGAGAAGAGCCCAACCATAAACACCTAGAACTAGCATGGTTTGGAAGATTCCTTGATAAATGATTGCTCCGAAGACACCACCATCAAAGAAGTTAGACTTACGTCCACGAGGTTTGTGAGTCATAACGCCTGGCTCAGCTGGTTCAACCCCAAGAGCGATAGCTGGAAGAGTATCTGTTACCAAGTTAATCCAGAGAAGATGCACTGGTTGCAACACATCCCAACCAAATAGGGTTGCAAAGAAGATGGTGAAGACTTCAGCCATATTGGCAGACAAGAGATACTGAATGGATTTTTGGATATTTGAGAAGACCTTACGTCCTTCTTCAACCGCTACGATAATGGTTGCGAAGTTGTCATCAGCAAGGACCATGTCAGAAGCTCCCTTAGAAACCTCTGTACCAGTAATCCCCATACCGATACCGATATCAGCTGTCTTAAGTGATGGCGCGTCATTAACCCCGTCACCAGTCATGGCAACAACTTTACCTTCTTTTTGCCATGCTTTCACGATACGAACCTTGTGTTCAGGAGACACACGAGCATAAACAGAGTATTGCTTAAAGACTTTTTGGAATTCTTCATCAGTGAGTTCATTCAACTCAGCACCCGTGAAGACATGGTCTTCAGTATCATTTGGATCAATGATTCCAAGACGTTTGGCAATAGCTTCTGCTGTATCTTGGTGGTCACCCGTAATCATGATTGGACGGATACCTGCTTCCTTAGCGACACGGACAGCTTCTGCTGCTTCTGGACGCTCAGGGTCAATCATGCCGACTAAACCAGAGAAGATGAGGTCAGACTCAACAATTTCAGATTCCAAGGTTGGAATTTCATCGCTTGTCTTATAAGCCATCATCAAGACACGAAGGGCTTGTTTAGCCAAATCTTTGTTGGTAGCAAGGATAGCTTGTTTGTCTTCTTCTGTGATTGGACGAACTTCCCCATTAACTTCAATACGAGTCACACGCTTGAGCAATTGGTCAGGGGCACCCTTGACAGCGATAAAGTATGAACCATCTGCTTCTTTATGGATGGTGGACATAAGCTTACGGTCTGAGTCAAATGGCAATTCTGCAACACGTGGCTCATCTTTCAGAATTTCACGAACGTCAAAGTTGTGATCCAAACCAAACTGTACAAGGGCTGTCTCAGTTGGGTCACCAATCAATTTACCAGATGGGTCCACCTTGGTATCATTGGCAAAGTTCATGATGCGAAGGGTATTGTTGCTAGCAGCAATCTCAGCTGCTGAGCTTTGCAATTGACCATTAGTATAGACTTTTTCAACCGTCATTTGGTTCATGGTCAAGGTACCTGTTTTATCAGATGCGATGATTTCTGTTGAACCAAGTGTTTCAACCGCTGGTAATTTACGAACGATTGAATTACGTTTGGCAAGGGTTGTTGTTCCCAAAGAGAGAACGATGGTTACAATGGCAGGGAGACCTTCTGGAATCGCCGCAACCGCAAGGGCTACTGCAACCATCAAACCTTCTAATGGATGTTCCCCACGGACGAAGACACCAACCAAGAAAGTGATAATCGCAATCACAACGATTAAGTAAGTCAAGGCCTTAGATAATTGTTCCAAGCTTTGCTTCAATGGTGTTTCTGTCTCATCGGCATTGGCCAACATATCCGCAATCTTACCAACTTCAGTATACATACCAGTGTTAGTCACGACACCAATACCACGACCGTAAGTTACGTTCGAGTTTTGGTAACCCATATTAACGCGGTCCCCAATACCAGCATCTGCTTCTACTACTTGAGTAATATCTTTTTCAACTGGTACAGATTCACCAGTAAGAGCAGCTTCTTCGATTTTAAGAGACGCCGCTTCAAGCAAACGCATATCGGCAGGCACCACATCTCCCGCTTCAAGCAAGACGATATCTCCAGGTACCAATTCTTTTGAGTCGATCTCAATGACATGACCATCACGACGAACACGAGCCATCGGGCTAGACATGTTTTTCAGAGCTTCAATTGCTGCTTCTGCTTGACCTTCTTGGTAAACACCAAAGGCTGCATTAAGAACAACTACGGCCAAGATAATAATGGCATCTGTTAAACCATCCATTCCTTCTGTAATTACAGAAAGTGCCGCTGCCGCTAGTAAGATGATGATCATCAAATCCTTAAATTGATCAAGGAATTTAGCTAGTAGGCTACGTTTTTCGCCCTCTTCTAACTCATTTCGACCATAAGTCGCTAAGCGTTCTTGAGCCTGGGCAGTTGACAAACCTTCAACAGATGAGTCCAAGTTCTTTAGGACTTCCTCAGAAGATTGCGTGTAAAACAAGTCTTTATTTTGTTCTTTTGACAAAACAGTCTCCTCCTTTTTGGCCTCTTTTTACAAAAAAAGAGACCTGTTTTTTTAAAAAACAAGTCTCGCTGTTTAATATAGTGCCGGAAATAATTCGGAATGACGACACTATCGCGGTTTCCCGCCAGCTACTCCCTTGAGTAGTTCTATTATAACAGATTTTCAAAAGTTTTCAAGTTTTGAGGTGGAATTAGCTTACTTCCTCCATTTGAATTTTCCATGAAAAACCAGTATAATGGTAGGATATGAAAATCTTAGAAAGGGAGTTAAATGAATCAATCGGTTTCAAACTTAAAATTGGCTGAGCGTGGTGCAATTATCAGTATTTTGACCTATCTATTCTTGTCTGCAGCTAAGTTAGCAACCGGCCACCTCCTTCACTCGTCCAGTTTGGTGGCAGATGGTTTCAACAACGTTTCTGATATCATCGGAAATGTTGCCCTCCTCATTGGGATTCGTTTGGCCCGCCAACCAGCAGATAGAGACCATCGTTTCGGTCACTGGAAAATCGAGGACTTGGCAAGCCTCATCACTTCAATCATCATGTTCTATGTTGGTTTTGATGTCTTGCGAGATACGATTCAAAAGATTATTAGTCGCGAAGAAACAGTGATTGACCCACTGGGAGCGATTCTAGGAGTGATCTCTGCTGTGATTATGTTTGCTGTTTATCTCTACAACACCCACCTCAGCAAGCAGTCCAAATCTAAGGCGCTTAAAGCGGCTGCCAAGGACAATCTATCAGATGCAGTCACTTCACTCGGAACCACTATCGCCATCCTAGCCAGCAGTTTTAACTTCCCTCTCGTGGATAAATTGGTTGCCATCGTCATTACCTTCTTTATCCTCAAGACTGCCTATGATATCTTTATCGAGTCGTCTTTCAGTCTTTCAGATGGTTTTGATGAACATTTGTTGGAAGATTATCAAAAGGCTATCATGGAAATTCCTAAGATTAGCAAGGTCAAATCACAACGCGGTCGTACTTACGGAAGTAATATCTATCTGGACATCACTCTCGAGATGAATCCAGATCTCTCCGTTTTCGAAAGCCACGAAATTGCGGATCAGGTTGAATCCATGTTATCAGAACGCTTTGGTGTCTTTGATACCGATATCCACATTGAACCAGCACCGATTCCTGAGGATGAAATCCTAGATAATGTCTATAAAAAATTACTCATGAGAGAGCAACTGATTGACCAAGGAAATCAATTGGAAGAATTACTGGCTGAAGATTTCATTTATATTCGCCAAGACGGACTAGAACTAGACAAGGAAGCCTATAAGGAGGAAAAAGAATTAACCTCTGCTATCAAGGAACTTCACTTGACATCCATTAGTCAGAAGACGAAACTGATCCGCTATCAGATTGGTGATACTATTCATACAAGTATCTGGCGCAGACATGAAACTTGGCAAAATATTTTCCATCAGGAAACACAGATAGAAAAAGACTAAAAAATGAGGCCGGGATAATTTCCGACCTCATTTTTCATGTTTATTTTGCAACGCTCTTAGCAAGAACGAAGTTTCCAAGTGTAGCCGAACCATTACCTGCTACAGCTGGTGTTACGATATAGTCACGTACATCTGGAACTGGTAGGTAACCATTGAGAAGAGATGTAAATTTCTCACGTACACGGTCAAGCATGTGTTGTTGGGCCATAACCCCACCACCAAATACGATAACGTCTGGTCGGAAAGTTACAGTAGCATTAACCGCGGCTTGAGCGATATAGTAGGCTTGAACATCCCAAACAGGGTTGTTGAGTTCAATGTTTTCCCCACGAACACCTGTACGAGCTTCAAGACTTGGTCCAGCTGCATAGCCTTCCAGACATCCCTTATGGAAAGGACAAACACCGTTGAATTCTTTTTCAATATCCATTGGGTGTCTAGCCACATAATAATGACCCATTTCAGGGTGTCCCACACCACCGATAAACTCACCACGTTGGATAACACCAGCTCCGATACCTGTACCGATTGTATAGTAAACTAAGTTTTCGATACGGCCACCAGCATTATTACGAGCAACTACCTCACCGTAGGCAGAACTGTTTACGTCTGTTGTGAAGTACATTGGCACGTTTAGAGCGCGACGAAGAGCACCAAGCAAATCAACATTGGCCCAGTGAGGTTTCGGTGTAGTTGTAATAAAACCATAAGTTTTTGAGTTTTTGTCGATATCAATTGGACCAAATGATCCAATCGCAAGTCCTGCAAGATTATCAAATTTTGAAAAGAACTCGATAGTTTTATCGATTGTCTCGATAGGAGTTGTTGTTGGGAATTGTGTTTTTTCTACAATATTAAAGTTTTCATCACCGACAGCACAGACAAATTTTGTACCGCCCGCTTCCAAGCTTCCATATAGTTTTGTCATGATAAACCTCTAGTTTTTATTTTCTCTATTATAGCATAATTCCAGAAGGAAAGTTGCTCTATATTTTAGTTTTTCCTCTGTAAATTTTACTATTCAATCAAAAACGAACAAACATGACATTTGTTCGTTTTTTGATCTATTAAATCGAAAGTAGTGTACTTAATGAAAATCAAAGAACAAACTAGGAATCGAGCTGCGGATTGCTCAAAGTACAGCTTTGAGGTTGTAGATAGAACTGACGAAGTCAGTAACACATACATACGGCAAAGCGAGTATGACGCAGTTTAAATTTGATTTTCGAAGAGTATTAAGCTTTAACTTCGATGATTGCATCACCCTTAGCAACTGATCCAGAAGCAACTGGATTTACTGAAGCAAAGTCTGCAGTGTTTGTCACGATAACCATTGTTGTATTATCAAGGCCTGCAGCAGCAATCTTAGCTGAATCAAATGTTCCAAGAACATCTCCAGCTTTAACCTTGTCACCTTGAGCAACTTTGTGGTCAAATCCTTCACCGTTCATTGAAACAGTGTCGATACCCACGTGGATCAAGATTTCAGCTCCGTTTGTGGTTTTCAAACCATAAGCATGTCCTGTTGGGAAAACGATTGTCACTTCAGCATCAGCTGGTGCGTAAACAACATCTTGATTAGGTTTAACAGCAATACCTTGTCCCATAGCTCCACTTGAGAAGACTGGGTCATTAACGTCTGAAAGGGCAACTACGTCACCAACGATTGGTGTTTGGATGACACCTTCGCTAGGTGCAACAACAGTACCAGTTACTGCTTCGTCAGCCAAACGTTCAGTTGTAGCTTCTGAAGTCACTTCTGCTTCATCTTCATAACCAAACATGTAAGTAAGAGCAAAACCAAGAGCGAATGATACAGCTACCATAAGAAGGTATTGTGGGAGTTGTCCGTTACCAATGTAAAGCATTGTACCTGGGATGATTGTGATACCATTACCAGTACCAGCAAGACCAAGGATTGAAGCAAGTCCACCACCGACTGCACCAGCAATCAATGAAAGGAAGAATGGTTTACGGAAACGCAAGTTAACCCCGAAGATAGCAGGTTCAGTAATACCTAGGAAGGCAGAAAGAGCAGCTGGGAAAGCAAGTGTTTTAAGTTTAGGATTTTTAGTTTTCACACCAACGGCTACTGTTGCAGCACCTTGAGCAGTCATTGCAGCTGTGATGATAGCGTTGAATGGGTTAACATGGTCAGCAGCAAGCAATTGAACTTCAAGCAAGTTGAAGATGTGGTGAACACCTGATACAACGATAACTTGGTGAACTCCACCAATCAAGAAACCACCAAGACCAAATGGCAAGTTAAGGATAGCTTTTGTTCCAAGAAGGATATAGTTTTCAACAACGTGGAAGACTGGTCCGATAACAAACAAACCAAGAATTGACATTACGAGGAGTGTTACGAATGGTGTTACCAAGAGATCAAGTACATCTGGAACCACTCTACGAACAGCTTTTTCAAACTTAGCTCCGACAACCCCGATGATGAAGGCTGGAAGAACTGAACCTTGCAAACCAACAACTGGGATAAATCCGAAGAAGTTCATAGCAGTTACTTCACCGCCAGAAGCAACAGCCCAGGCATTTGGAAGTGAACCAGATACGAGCATCATACCAAGAACGATACCAACGGCTGGGTTACCACCGAATACACGGAAGGTTGACCAAACAACCAAACCTGGCAAGATGATAAAGGCTGTGTCAGTCAAAATTTGAGTGTAAGTTGTCACATCTTCTGGAAGTGTCATTCCAAGAGCATTCAAGAGACCACGAACACCCATGAAGAGACCAGTTGCTACGATAACTGGGATGATTGGTACGAAGACGTCACCGAAAGTACGGATGGCACGTTGGAACCAATTTCCTTGTTTAGCAGCTTCTGCCTTCATCTCATCCTTAGATGATGTTGGCAAACCAAGAGCTACGACTTCATCGTACATCTTGTTAACTGTACCAGTACCAAAGATGATTTGGTATTGACCTGAGTTAAAGAAAGCACCTTGAACTTTTTCCAAGTTCTCAATAGCATCTTTGTTAATCTTCGCTTCATCTTTAACCATAACACGAAGGCGAGTCGCACAGTGGGCTACACTGTTAACATTCTCACGTCCGCCCAAGGCTTCGATGACTTTTTTTGCAATTTCTGTATTCGTCATTTGCAAAAATCTCCTTATAAAAATTTTTCTTGTTTGAAAGCGATTTTATCCGCCCTACGAATATTATTCTATCACGTTTAAAAAATATGTCAAGCGTTTTGCAGAAAAAATTTTGCTAATTTTTATTTTTTGATTGTTTTTGCTATTTTTTTCATCAATACAGCAATAAACACCCTATAAACTCAAGGTTTTCACTTTGAAATTTTCAAAAACTTTCATATTTTCATTATTTTTCACAAAATAGTTCTTCTACATTCTGTCAATCGTTTGACATTTTTTTCTTAATTTTATGATAAAAGACTTGCTTTTTTATAAGGAAACGTTTACTATAAAGATAGTAGAATTTATGGAGGAAATAGAAATGGAATGGACTACCGAGCGTCGTTATAGACGCTATGAAGATTGGACACAAGAAGAAAGAAAAGAAATCCAAGAAAAGATGGCGCAATCCCCATGGCATGTCAGCTATCACATTGAACCAAAGGAAGGACTTCTCAACGATCCAAACGGTTTTTCTTATTTTGATGGTAAGTGGGTTGTCTTTTACCAAAACTTCCCCTTTGGTGCAGCTCATGGTTTAAAATCTTGGGTTCAGCTTGAAAGTGACGATTTGGTGCACTTTACTGAAACAGGTGTTAAAATCTTGCCTGATACTCCACTGGATAGCCACGGCGCTTACTCAGGATCTGCTATGCAGTTTGGTGATCAATTGTTCCTTTTCTATACAGGAAATGTCCGTGATGAAAATTGGGTTCGCCACCCTTATCAGATTGGTGCCTTGATGGATAAGGATGGAAATATTAAAAAGATTGATAAGGTCTTGATTGATCAGCCTGCTGATGCTACTGACCACTTTCGCGATCCACAGATTTTTAACTTTAAAGGACAATACTACGCAATCGTTGGTGGACAAGACTTGGAGAAAAAAGGTTTTGTCCGTCTCTACAAAGCGGTCGATAATGATTATACAAACTGGCAAGAAGTTGGCGAGTTGGACTTCAACAATGACCGCACTGCCTATATGATGGAGTGCCCAAATCTTGTCTTTGTCGGAGAACAACCTGTCCTTCTCTACTGTCCACAAGGTTTGGACAAAAAGGTCCTTGACTATGACAATATCTATCCAAATATGTATAAAATTGGTGCTTCCTTCGATCCTGAAAATGCTCGTTTGGTAGATGTGTCTGAACTACACAATCTAGACTATGGTTTCGAAGCATACGCTACTCAGGCCTTCAATGCGCCTGATGGACGTGCTCTGGCAGTTAGTTGGCTTGGTTTGCCAGATGTGTCTTATCCATCTGATCGTTTTGATCACCAAGGGACTTTCTCATTGGTCAAGGAACTTACCATTAAAGATGGCAAACTCTATCAGTATCCTGTAGCTGCTATCAAAGAACTCCGTGCTTCAGAAGAGGAATTTTCAAATCGTTCTAAAACTAAAAACACCTACGAGCTTGAGCTTAACTTAGAAGCTGATAGTCAAAGTGAAATCGTTCTTCTTGCTGATAAAGATGGCAAAGGACTCTCTATCAATTTCGACCTTGTCAATGGTCAAGTTACCGTTGACCGCAGTCAAGCAGGTGAGCAATATGCTCAAGAATTTGGAACTACTCGCTCATGTTCAATCGACAACCAAGCTACTACTGTAAATATCTTCATCGATAATTCAGTCTTTGAAATTTTCATCAATAAAGGAGAAAAAGTATTTTCTGGTCGTGTCTTCCCTCATGAAGATCAAAATGGAATCCTCATTAAATCTGGAAACCCAACTGGAACTTACTACGAATTAGAATATGGTCGCAAAACTAACTGATGTCGCAAAATTAGCTGGCGTCAGCCCTACTACCGTTTCACGTGTCATCAATAAAAAGGGATATCTGTCTGAAAAAACCATTCAAAAGGTCAATGAGGCCATGCGAGAGTTGGGCTATAAACCTAACAACCTTGCTCGTAGCCTCCAAGGAAAATCAGCCAAGTTAATTGGGTTGATTTTCCCAAAAATCAGCCATGTTTTCTATGCTGAATTGATTGACAAATTGGAACACGAACTCTTCAAAAAAGGCTACAAGACAATCATCTGTAACAGTGAGCACGATTCGGAAAAAGAACGTGAGTATCTTGAAATGCTAGAAGCCAACCAAGTTGATGGTATTATCTCTGGTAGCCATAACTTGGGGATTGAAGACTACAATCGCGTCACAGCACCAATCATCTCTTTTGACCGAAACCTATCGCCAGACATTCCTGTCGTTTCTTCTGATAACTATGCTGGTGGAGTCCTTGCAGCTCAAACTTTAGCGAAAACTGGAGCAAAGTCAGTCATTATGATTACAGGTAATGACAACTCTAATTCACCAACTGGACTTCGCCATGCAGGCTTTGCTTCTATCTTCCCAAAAGCTCCCATTATCAATATTTCCAGTGACTTTTCACCCCTCCGCAAGGAAATGGAAATCAAAAATATCCTAACCAAACAAAAACCAGATGCTATTTTCGCATCGGATGATTTGACTGCCATCTTGGTAATGAAGATTGCTCAGGAACTTGGTATCTCTGTTCCAGAACAACTTAAGGTTATTGGTTATGATGGAACTTATTTTATCGAGAATTTCTATCCTCACCTTACTACCATTAAACAACCTTTGGAAGAAATTGCTCGCCTGACAGTTGATTTACTCCTTCAAAAAATCGAAGGAAAAGAAGTTGCCACAACTGGTTATTTCTTACCAGTTAGTCTCTTACCAGGTAAAAGTATTTAATACTCTTCGAAAATCTCTTCAAACCACGTCAGCTTCCATC
>NZ_JVKV01000075.1 GCF_001072375.1 Streptococcus pseudopneumoniae | reverse complement strand
GTTTTCAAGACCGTTCCCTTCAGCCGGACTTGGGTAATCCTCCATAGTATTTAATGGACCTTGTAGGACTTGAACCTACGACCACTCGGTTATGAGCCGAGAGCTCTAACCAGCTGAGCTAAAGGTCCAACAAGATCATTATAGCGGCGAAGGGGATCGAACCCCCGACCTCCCGGGTATGAACCGGACGCTCTAGCCAGCTGAGCTACACCGCCATCAATCGGGAAGACAGGATTCGAACCTGCGACACCTTGGTCC
>NZ_JVKV01000074.1 GCF_001072375.1 Streptococcus pseudopneumoniae | reverse complement strand
CTGACTCAGACGCTGATGTACTTGCTGATTGGCTCGCACTTGTTAACGCTGACTCAGATGCGCTTGTGCGTGCAGATTCTGAGGCACTCGTTGAAGCTGATTCTGAAGCTGATGTGCTTGCTGACTCTGAGGCTGACTGCGAAGTTGATAGACTAGTATCATCTTTGTCTTCCACAATTACATTGAAGTAATTAGTAAAGGTAGTATCATCATCACTACCCGAATACGGTCTAAAAGTAAAGGAAGTGTCGCTTTCAGAATTTATCGGAACAGTCCAAGTTGACGTTAAAGCGTAACCTTGTTTTGAATAGAAACCAGTCAACTGGGAACCATTGCCCCATGTGTAATTACCAGGTCCATTTTCAGTTATAGGTGTAGTACCATCTTTCAGTAAACCATTTCTGGTGTATTTATTTCCTGAAGAGTCTGTAAGATAACTTGTTACACTTGAAGGAGTACCAAGTCCACTACCCAAGGTAAACATGGTTTGCCTTGAGGTACCAGTATTGTAGATAGTATGATTAGCACTTGCACTAGCTGGTGGCTTCTCAACAGTCGAGGTTTTAGGATTATCATAAGTAATTGTATAAACAAAAGTTAGTTTTGAACCTTCATTTTTCACGGTTAACTTATAATAAATTGGAATATTATATCCTGTGTCTGTACCTTCACCCGTGAAGTATTTTGACTCACCTACTGCAATGTTTAAATTTGCGCTTATAGCAGGGCTACCATTGACAGTTGTATTGCCCGAAAAACCTGCAGTAGTCAAGGCTGACATTAACTCATCAACTGCACTTCCGAGTTGTTCCCGTTGTTGAGCATATTGTTCCAAAGTTGCATTTGATTTCAGTAAGCGATTACTATTAGAAATTTCAAACTGAATTTTTGCAATAGCAGCATCCAAAGAAGCCTTGTGCCCCAAGTTTGTTACTTTTGATGAATAATTTCCTGCAAGATTTGCAAGTATTTCTGCTTCTGATAAGTTTTGATCCAAAAGAACTTTAGCAGGTGATGGCGAACCTTGACTGGTTGTTTCTCCTTCTTTCAAATCTTGATTAGAAGTACTTTGAGAAACAAAAGCTACTATAGAATCACGAGCTAAAGTAGCCTTATTCACTGCCGCAGTCAAATCGCTATTTGAATCTGCTAAAGCTTTTTCAATTTCTAATATAGCAGAATTTACTTTAGTGATAGCTGAATCAGCATCTGGCAAATCTACTGCTTTTGCAAGATATTCACCCATTTCAGCTGAAAGTTTAGCAAGTTTCTTACGATCTTCTTCAACCTTCTTAGCAGTTGCTTCTGTAGCAGCAGTTGT
>NZ_JVKV01000073.1 GCF_001072375.1 Streptococcus pseudopneumoniae | reverse complement strand
CTCGTTGACGATGACAAAGAATTGGCAGATAAGGTCGCAGATACCAACAAAGATCCATACGTGGACAAAGTTGATAATAATGAAAAGCAAAATATCAATACTCAAACACTCCATAAGGGTGATAAGGTTGTTTACCAAGTATGGTTAGATACAACTAAATTCACTGAAGCTCACAATATTCAATCTGTTGGTATTACAGATAAATATGATAGCGAAAACTTGGATGTTAACGTATCTGAAATTAAGGCTTATGATTCAGTAACTGGTGAAGATGTAACAGCTAAGTTTGATATCTCAATTGTGGATGGTGTCATTACTGCTACATCTAAGGCTGACTTGACTAAGTCACTTGGAGATGCAGAAAATACTCAAGTAATCGACACTGCTAAATTAGCATTTGGACGTTACTACAAGTTTGATATTCCAGCACGTATCAAGGGAACTGCTAAAGAAGGTGTAGGCATTGAAAATACAGCTTCTCAAATTGTTCACCAATATGATCCAACTAAGAAATCAGTTGAAAAACCAGAAAAACCAACTGAGAAACGTGTTGTTAATATCCCAGTGAAAGTTGAATTCAACTTCACGAAGAAATTGGAAGGTCGTGCGTTGAAAGCTGGTGAATTCAGCTTCGTATTGAAAGACAAAGATGGTAACGTGATTGAAACCGTAAGCAATGATGCTGAAGGTAAGATCAAGTTCTCAGCTCTTGAATTCAAACGTGGTCAAGAAGGTACTTATATCTATCATGTAGAAGAAGTGAAAGGTACAGAGGCTGGAGTTGAGTACGATAAGATGGTAGCGACTGTTGGAGTTACTGTAACTAAGGAAGGTAAAGTGTTGACCCTTACTTCACAAATGCCTGAAGATACTGAGTTTAACAACAAGGTAACACCACCAACACCACCAACACCACCAACACCACCAACACCAC
>NZ_JVKV01000072.1 GCF_001072375.1 Streptococcus pseudopneumoniae | reverse complement strand
ATCGAGACTTTGTCTATCGATTTCTGTCCCACCGCCTTTTTTAATAAAATCATTTACTAAATGTACATTCAGATTTTTAAACTTTTCTACAAATTATAGAAAAAAGAATCAAAAGTATGATTTTTATGCTGGCAGTATTGAAGTTTCTTATATTATTTTATAAAATAGAAGCAAAATACTACTGAAAAAGTAGAGCGCTTACACAAAAATGGAAGCGGTTACGAATATAAGGAGGATCTTATGGGAAAAGATCAATGGAATCGAAAAAGAGTGTATAGTATCCGAAAATTTACCGTTGGAACTTGCTCTGTAGTCATCGGTACTTGCTCAGTCTTATTTGGAGCAAGTGTGGCTAGTGCAAGCTCAGTTTCAGCTGATGAAACTCCAATTGCAGTTGCTACAGAAAAAGTAGGGGATGAGTCTCATAAAGAGGACCTTGGCGAAACAAGAAGTCCAGAACAGCCAGCATCAATCGAATCAGTTGCAAGTAAAGTTGCTACTCCAGTTCATGAAGCTGAAAAAGCACAGGACGATCAAACTGTACAATCAGATTCTGATAAAAAAGAGGATTCCATCTTAGATAAGAAACCTCAAGCAATTACTCAAGACCAATCTTCTCAAACGGAAAAACCGGACCTAAAACCGGCTACCAGTGAGGAGGTAAATCAATTGGTTGAGGACCGTAAAGTAGAATTTAACCAAAACTGGCATTTTAAACTCAATGCTAATGCCAAAGACGCCATCAAACCAGATGCAGATGTATCAAGCTGGAAGAAATTAGACCTTCCTCATGACTGGAGTATCTACAATGACTTCGATCATGATTCTCCTGCCCAAAATGAGGGTGGACAACTCAATGGTGGTGATGCTTGGTATCGCAAGACCTTTAAACTAGATGAAAAAGACCTTAATAAGAATGTTCGCCTGGTCTTTGACGGAGTTTATATGGATTCGCAAGTCTATGTAAACGGCCAGCTAGTTGGTCACTATCCAAATGGTTATAACCAATTCTCTTATGACATCACTGATTATCTCAATAAAGACGGTCGTGAAAATGTCGTAGCTGTACATGCGGTTAATAAACAACCAAGTAGCCGTTGGTACTCAGGAAGTGGTATTTACCGGGATGTTACCCTTCAAGTCACAGATAAGGTTCATGCTGAGAAAAATGGAACAACTATCTTAACACCAGACCTTGAAAAACAACAAAATGGTAAGGTTGATACTCATGTAACAAGTAAGATTGTCAATACAGATGACAAAGATCATGAAATTGTTGCTGAATACCAAATTATCGAACGAAATGGTCAGGCTGTAACGGACGTGGTTCGTACAGATAGACAAGTCTTGAAAGCTCATCAATCAACTAGTCTAAATGCTATTTTGCAAGTTGAGAAACCAAAACTTTGGACAGTTCTTAACGACAAGCCTGCCCTTTATGAGTTGGTGACTCGTGTTTATCGTGATGGTCAATTGGTAGATGCTAAGAAGGACTTGTTTGGTTACCGTTACTATAACTGGACACCAAATGAAGGATTCTCTTTGAATGGTGAACGCATTAAATTCCATGGAGTTTCTCTTCACCATGACCACGGAGCTCTAGGGGCTGAAGAAAATTATAAGGCAGAATACCGTCGTCTGAAACAAATGAAGGATATGGGTGTGAACTCTATCCGTACAACCCACAACCCAGCTAGTGAGCAGACCTTGCAGATCGCTGCCGAGCTTGGTTTGTTGGTGCAAGAAGAAGCCTTCGATACTTGGTACAGTGGGAAGAAACAGTATGACTACGGACGTTTCTTTGACAAAGACGCCACTCACCCAGATGCTAAAAAAGGTGAAAAATGGTCTGACTTTGACCTACGTACAATGGTCGAGAGAGGCAAGAACAACCCTGCTATCGTCATGTGGTCTATCGGTAATGAAATCGGTGAAGCAGACGGTAAGGCTCGTTCTCTAGCGACTGTAAAACGCTTGGTGCAAGTGATCAAGGCAGTTGATAAAACACGCTATGTTACTATGGGAGCAGATAAGTTCCGCTTTGGTGATGGTAGTGGTGATCATGAAAAGATTGCAAATGAACTTGATGCGGTTGGATTTAACTATTCAGAAGACAATTACAAGAAGCTTCGTGCGAAGCATCCAAATTGGTTGATTTACGGTTCAGAAACTTCTTCTGCAACTCGTACTCGTGGTAGCTATTTCCGTCCAGAAAGTGAGCTAGTTCATAGCAACCAAGCTTACCGTCATTATGAGCAATCAGACTATGGTAATGACCGTGTTGGTTGGGGTAAAACAGCCACTGCATCATGGACTTTTGACCGTGACAATGCTGGTTATGCTGGTCAGTTTATCTGGACAGGTACCGACTATATCGGCGAGCCTACTCCATGGCACAACCAAAACAACACACCAGTTAAGAGTTCTTACTTTGGTATCGTAGATACAGCTGGAATTCCTAAGAATGACTATTACTTGTACCAAAGCCAATGGGTTTCTGCTCAGAAGAAACCAATGGTTCACCTCCTTCCTCACTGGAATTGGGAAGATCCTACTCTGAAAGCAAATGTAGCGGACGCAGATGGTAAGATTCCTGTTCGTGCATTTTCAAATGCTGCCAGTGTGGAACTGTTCTTGAACGGTGAATCTCTAGGTAAGAAAACCTTTAACAAGAAACAAACTAGTGATGGCCGTACTTACCAAGAAGGTGCCAATGCCAAGGAACTTTACCTTGAGTGGAAGGTTGCTTATCAACCTGGAACCTTGGAAGCAGTAGCTCGCGATGAGGCTGGTAATGAAATCGCTCGTGATAAGGTTACGACTGCTGGTGAGCCTGCAGGTGTTCGCCTAGTCAAAGAAGAAAATGCTATCGCAGCTGACGGAAAAGACCTTACTTATATCTATTACGAAATTGTTGACAGTAAAGGTAACGTAGTTCCTACAGCCAATAATCTTGTTCGCTTCCAGTTGCATGGACAAGGTCAGATTGTCGGTGTGGATAACGGTGAACAAGCAAGCCGTGAACGTTATAAAGAGCAAGCTGACGGTTCATGGGTTCGTAAGGCCTTCAATGGTAAGGGTGTTGTCATTGTCAAATCAACTGAGCAAGCTGGTAAATTTACCTTGACTGCTCATTCTGATCTCTTGAAATCTGATCAAACTACTATCTTTACAGGTAAGAAAGACCAAGCTGAAAAAACAGTTTTGGGTACAGAAGTTGCTAAAGTCCGTACTGTTATCGGGCAAGCACCAAAAATGCCTAAGAAGGTTGCATTTATCTACAGTGATGGTAGCCGTACAAAACTTCCAGTAGAATGGTCAGCAGTTGATGTCAATGAACCAGGAATTGTGACTGTTAAGGGAGTAGCAGATGGACGAGACGTCGAAGCGCGTGTTGAAGTCTTGGCTCTCGAAGCAGAATTACCTGTAGTCAAGAGAATCGCTCCAAATACAGACCTAAATTCAGTTGACAAATCTGTTTCCTACGTATTATCAGATGGTACTGTAGCAAGCTATGATGTTAATAAGTGGGAAATTGCAGCTGAAGACCAAGCTAAACTAGCAATCCCAGGCTCTCGCATCCCAGCAAAAGGTATTTTAGAAGATGAAGAAATCGCTGCGACCTTGGTAGTTGCAGAAGGGGAAGCTGCTAATCCAGTAGTTCCAAGTGTAACTGTAGCAGATCAAGCGGTTGAAGGTCTTTCAACTGACCAACCTGTAAAATACCACAAGCTTGCTTATGGAGCAGCCTTGCCAGAGGTCAAAGCTACAGCTGAAAATGCTCAAGTGACAGTTATTCAAGCTAATGAAGCAAATGGTATGCGTGCAAGCATCCATGTTCAACCAAACGATGGTGGCCCACTACAAACCTATGCTATCCAATTCCTACAAGAAGCTCCACAAATTGAACGTTTGATCCTAGAAGTTGAAAATGCAGCTACTTTGAAAGAGGACCAAACAGTCGGTATCAAGGTCTTGGCTCACTATCAAGATGGTACTCAAGCAGTCTTGAAGGCTGACAAGGTTAGCTTCTCAACTACAGGTGAAGGAGATGTAGCCGTTCGTAAAGGTATGCTTGAATTGCACAAACCTGGTCAAGTAACTCTGAAAGCTCAATTTGAAGGAGCAGAAGGCCAGATTGACTTGAACATTCAAGCAAATACTGAAGATAAAGTCGTCCAAGCCATCCGTCCAGTTAGTGTCGTGACAGGTTTGAACCAAGAACCAAGTCTACCTGCTACTGTAACTGTAGAGTATGACAAAGGATTTCCGAAGGTTCACAAGGTGACTTGGCAAGCAGTTGCTAAGGAAGACCTTGCTAAATACCATAGTTTTGAAGTCCTAGGTAAAGTTGAAGGAATCGAGAAAGAAGCTCATGCTAAGGTATCTGTCGAAGGTATCATTGCTGTCGAAGAAGTGAGCGTAACTACTCCAGTTGCAGAAGCTCCTCAACTACCAGAGAGCGTTCGTACTTACCACTCAAATGGCCAAGTCTCTTCAGCTAAAGTAACTTGGGACGCAATTGAACCAAGCCAATACGCACAAGAAGGCAAGTTTACTGTGACAGGACATGTCGAAGGTACTCAACTACCAACTAAACTTCATGTTCGTGTGTCTGCTCAGACAGAAACTGGTGCTAATATTTCTGACCAGTGGACTGGTTCAGAATTGCCACTTGCCTTTGCATCAGACTCAAATCCAAGTGACTCAGTAGCCAATGTCAATGACAAATTGATTTCTTATAACAATCAACCAGCAAACCGCTGGACAAACTGGAACCGTACAAGTGAAGCATCCGTAGGAATTCTCTTTGGTGACTCTGGTATCATGTCTAAACGTTCAGTGGATAACCTCAATGTAGCCTTCCACGAAGACCACGGTGTTGGTGCACCTAAATCCTATGTCATAGAATACTATGTCGGTTCAGAAACTCCAACAGTTCCTAAGAATCCAAGCTTCGTAGCACGCGAAGACCATGTCTTTAATGACGATAAAAACTGGAAAGAAGTAACAAATCTCAAGGCTCCAGATCAAGTCAGAGCTGGAGAAATGACCCACTTTAGCTTTGATAAAGTCAACACTTACGCAGTTCGTATCCGCATGGTTAGACCAGATGGTAAATGGGGTACTTCTATTACAGAAATGCAAATCTTCTCTAAACAAGTAGCTGCAGCTAAGAATGCTCAAGCAAAAATCCAAGTAGATGGAAAAGATTTGCCAAACTTTAACCCAGGCTTGACTGACTACTATCTAGAAGCAAGCCAAGGAAAAGCTCCAGCTGTTACAGCAAGTGTCACTGAAAATGGTATTGCAACAGTTGTACCAAGCGTAGGTGAAGGAGATCCAGTTCGTGTTGTTGTCAAGGCTGAAAACGGAGATATCCTAGGTGAATACCGCCTACACTTCACAAATGATAAAGATTTGCTCGCAAGTAAACCTGTTGCTGTTGCCAAATCATCTCGCTTGGTTGCTAAAGGACAAACTCTTGAGCTACCAGCAAAAGTTCCTGTTTACTTCACAGGAAAATCTGACTATGAAGTCAAAGACTTGGCTGTTGACTGGGAAGCAGTCCCAGCAGAGAATCTAACAAAAGCAGGTGAATTTACAGTTCATGGTCGCGTTTTGGGTACTGATTTAACTGCTGAAGTGGCTGTTCGTGTAACAGACAAACTCGGAGAAAATCTTTCAGACAACCCAGACTTCGATGATGATAGCAACCGTTCATTTGCCTCAGCAACTAACGATATTGATCCAAACTCTCATGACCGTGTAGATTATGTTAACGATGGTTCAGATGATGAAACCCGTCGTTGGACCAACTGGTCTCCAACTCCATCTGAAAATCCAGAAGTTTCAGTAGGGGTTATCTTCAGAGAAAATGGTAAGATTGTTGAACGTACAGTAGCGGAAGGAAGCATTCGCTTCTTTGCAGATGGTGGAACAGACGCCCCTTCTAAACTCGTCCTAGAACGCTATGTGGGACCAGAATTTGATTCACCAGAATATTACTCTAACTACCAACCATACGATCCAGAACATCCATTCAACACTCCTTCTAACTGGGAGAAAGTTGAATACCGTACGGATCAAGAGGTTCAAGCAGGAACTGACATCCATGTAACCTTTGCACCAGTCAAAGCTAAAGCTATGAGATGGCGCATGGACAGAAAAGCAGACAAGAAGGGTGTGGCTATCACTGAAATGGCCTTTATCGCACCAAGTGAAGCACCAAAAGACAATACAGCTTCTAAACTTCTAGTAGATGGTAAAGAGCTTGCTGACTTCTCTGAAGCTCGTGTGGATTACCAAGTAACCTATAGTGGAAACCGTCCTAAAGTGACAGTTGAAGCTGGTGAAAACGTAGCGGCAACAGTTGTCGATAGTGGGGACGATAAACTTCCAGTCTTGGTACGTCTCGTTTCAGAAAGTGGTAAACACATCAAGGAATACCGTATCCAATTGACCAAAGAAAAGGTTGAAACTGGAAAAGTTGCCCCAGCTGTTCAGGAAGAGATTCCTAGCCTAGAAGTGGTAGAAGAAGCTCTCAGCTTCAAGACAGTGAAGAAAGAAGATCCAACTCTAGCAGAAGGTGAAACGCGTGTAACTCAAGCAGGTCGTGAAGGTAAAGAACGTATCCTGACTGAAGTAGCACTAGATGGAAGCCGTACTGAAAAACTTCGCGAGACTATTGAAGCACCACAAGATGAGATTGTCTTAGTCGGAACTAAGAAAGAAGTATCTGGTAAAACAGATCCAGCTATCCATGAGGTTCCAGAATTTACAGGCGGTGTCAATGGAGCAGAAGCAGCTGTTCATGAAGTCCCAGAGTACCCAGGAGTCATTGGCACAGCAGGTGATGAGCCAGCACCAGTAGTAGAGGTTCCAGAATTTACAGGTGGTGTCAATGGGGCAGAAGCAGCTGTTCATGAAGTACCTGAGTTCACTGGTCATGTAAATGGTTCAGAAGGAACTACCCACCAAGTTCCACACTTTGAAGGTGGCGTTCCTGGTGGAGAAGGAACTAGTCACCAAGTACCAGAATTTACTGGACGTGTGAATGGTTCAGCCCCAACTACAGGTGAAACACCAGCATACAGAGATGAGCAGTCACAAGTAGCTCTTGCTATGTCACAAGACAAGACCTACCAAGCGCCTGCAAGTCGTCAAAATATCCTCCCTGAAACAGGTACTAAGGAAAATGCAACCCTTGCAACAGCAGGTGTTGTAGGAGCACTTATTGGTCTCTTTGCAATGGGAAAGAAAAAAGAAGACGAATAAGATGATGTAAAAGCATCTAAGTCATAGAGATTGGACTAAGAGACTAATCTCGACAATAAAAAGCGGACAAAACTAGTTTTCTGATTTACAGAGGCTGGTCTTGTCCGCTTTTTTGGCTCTTTGTCAACTGTAGTGAACAACAAAAAAGTATAATACTCTTCGAAAATCTCTTCAAACCGCGTCAACGTCGCCTTAATTACCTTTCAATTGACAACAGGTTCCCTTGAAAATATTTAGTCAGCTAAATCAAGGCTAGTCTTAGCCTAAGCCATTTTGTCAAATGAAATCACATCTCATATTACCTCTAAGCTAGTTAAACAATTTTAGTTAAAGAAAGTATTATTAGCTAACTTCAATTTAGAACTTTCATATAACTTCTAAGTGTTATATATTATTAAAACCAATGGGGAACTGTTGCATAAAAATGAGAAAAACGATATAATGAAAGTGTTTTCAACGCTAATGATATAAATGCAATGAAAAATATGAAAAGTCAGTCAAAGTCGTGTTATTAGCTAGTTTGTTATGAATTGGTCTTTTCAATCCAGTGTATCTGTTGTGACAGTCACTAAAAGTTATCGGTATTATTGGAATACCTACTATAAGTCTAGTATGAATTACCACAGACGTATCTATATTAACATATGGTAGCGATATCGTTATGAAGTATAAAGTAGGTTCTGGCTGGAATTTCTATCGTTATGAGTTCATAAACTACTACAGCGGAGACTTTTAATCGTTAAAGAGTGAGAAAAAGGAGGGTTTGATATGTTAAGGCTTACTCATGTTACCTTAAAAACGCGACAAGTTATCTTACAAGATGTAGATTTCACCTTTAAAAAAGGCAGGATTTATGGAGTTCTTGCTATCAATGGATCTGGAAAGACGACACTGTTCCGCGCCATTAGCAACTTAATTCCCATAAGTAGTGGAAATATTACAGTCCCTCCTTCTTTATTTTATTATGAAAGTGTTGAATGGCTGGATGGAAACTTAAGTGGGATGGACTACCTTCGCCTTATCAAAAACATCTGGAAGTCAGGGCTGAACTTGGGGGATGAAATTGATTACTGGGAAATGTCTGACTATATCAGTCTTCCCATTCGCAAGTATTCCTTAGGCATGAAGCAACGATTGGTGATTGCCATGTATTTCCTCAGTCAGGCGAAATGCTGGCTTATGGATGAGATTACAAATGGCTTAGACGAGTATTATCGACAGAAGTTTTTTGATAGGCTAGCACAAATCGATAGACAAGAACAGCTGGTTCTTTTAAGTTCCCACTATAAGGAAGAGTTGGTTGATGTCTGCGATAGAGTAGTAACCATTCATCAGGGGCAGATAGAAGAGGTTTAGTTTATGAAAGATGTTAGTCTATTTTTATTGAAAAAAGTTTTCAAAAGTCGCTTAAACTGGATTATCTTAGCTTTATTTGTATCTGGACTCGGTGTTACCTTTTATTTTAATAGTCAGACTGCAAACTCCGTCAGCTTGGAGAGAGAGTTGGAAACTAGTCTTGTAGACCGTGAGAGAGTCATCAATGGATATGAAGAGAAACTCTCCCAAATATCTGACACCAGCTCGGAGGAATACCAGATTGCTGAAAGTAATTTAGAATTGCAAAAAAATCTTTTGACTCAAAAGAAAGAAATTCTGGCTTTGTTAAAAGAAGGACGCTGGGAAGAAGCCTACTATTTGCAGTGGCAAGCTGAGGAAAAGAGTTATGAAATTGTATCGAAGCAACCGACTTCTAGCTCTGACTTTAAAATGGCGGTTGACCGCGAACGAAAGACTTACCAAGCCCTATATCCCTTGAACATAAAAGCCCACAATTTAGTTTATCCGACCCACGGGATTGATCAGATTGTCTGGATTTTAGAGCTTATCATCCCAAGCTTGTTTGTGGTTGCTATTATTTTTATGCTAACACAACTTTTTGCAGAAAGATATCAAAATCATCTGGACACAGCTCAGTTATATCCTTTTTCAAAAGTGGCATTTGCAATGTCTTCTCTTGGAGTTGGGGTGAGCTATGTGACCGTGCTGTGTATCGGAATCTGTGGATTTTCTTTTCTAGTGGGAAGTCTGATAAGCGGTTTTGGACAGTTAGATTATCCCTACCCGATTTATAACTTAACCAATCAAGAGGTAACTATTGGGAAGATACAAGATGTGCTATTTCCTAGCTTGCTCTTAGCTTTCTTAGCTTTTATCGTTATTGTGGAAGTCGTCTACTTGATTGCATACTTTTTCAAGCAAAAAATGCCCATCCTCTTTCTTTCACTCATTGGAATTGTTGGCTTATTGTTTGGTATCCAAACCATTCAGCCTCTTCAAAGGATTGCGCATCTGATTCCCTTTACTTACTTGCGTTCAGTGGAGATTTTGTCTGGAAGATTACCTAAGCAGATTGATAATGTCAATCTAAATTGGGGTACGGGGCTAGTCTTACTGCCTTGCACGATAATTCTTTTGCTATTGGGAATTCTATTTATCGAAAGCTGGGGAAGTTCACGAAAAAAGAGTATGTTAAATAGGTGTTAGTTTTCATATTTCCACTTGATAACTACTTCATGCAAACAACAATAAGAAAGAACATCCGAATTATTGTTAGCTATAAAAAACGAGGGAAAACGAATATCAGAAGACTCTCAAAATATGAGCCAAAAAAAGTCATCATTAGATGGCTTTTTTGCTATTAAAAGAGTTATAATAAAGATGAAAATAGGGATAGAAGAGGAGGAGATAGGATGGCTTATATTGAAATGAAAAACAGCTATAAGAGGTATCATACTGGAGATACGGAAATCGTGGCCAATCGAGATGTCAACTTCGAGATTGAAAAGGGAGAACTAGTCATTATCCTTGGGTCATCTGGTGCAGGGAAGTCAACAGTTTTAAATATTCTAGGTGGTATGGATACAAACGATGAAGGGCAAGTCTGGGTTGATGGGACTAACATTTCTGACTATACATCCCATCAGAGAACTAACTATCGTAGAGATGACGTGGGCTTTGTTTTTCAATTTTATAACTTGGTTTCTAACTTGACTGCCAAGGAAAATGTTGAGCTAGCTTCAGAAATTGTTGCTGATGCTTTGGATCCTGAGCAGGTTCTCAAGGACGTAGGTTTAGGTCATCGTCTTAATAATTTTCCAGCTCAGTTGTCAGGTGGTGAGCAACAACGGGTATCCATTGCTCGAGCTGTGGCTAAAAATCCCAAAATTCTCCTTTGTGATGAACCAACGGGAGCTTTGGATTACCAGACGGGTAAGCAGGTTCTAAAGATTCTTCAAGATATGTCACGTAAGAAGGGGGCTACCGTTATCATTGTGACCCATAATGCCTCCCTAGCTCCTATAGCTGATCGGGTGATTCAGATGCATGATGCCAGTGTCAAGAGTGTTGTCCTCAATCCTCAACCACAGGATATTGATGATTTGGAGTATTGAGATGAAAAGAAAGACATATTGGAAAGACCTGCTCCAGTCTTTCACAGGTTCAAAGGGACGGTTTTTATCCATCCTAACTCTGATGATGTTAGGTTCTTTAGCCGTGGTTGGTCTCAAGGTTGCTAGTCCTAATATGGAGCGAACAGCTTGGGGTTATCTGAAAGAAACTAATGCGGCAGATATGACCGTGATAGCAGATTATGGTCTAGATCAGGCAGACCAGGAAGAATTGCAAAACAATACGGGAGCAGATGTTGAGTTTGGTTATATGACAGATTTGACTCTGGCAAATAGTGAAGATGCCATACGAATCTTTTCAAATACTGAAAAGATTTCAAAATTTCAAGTAACGGAAGGGCGTTTGCCTGAAAAAGAAGATGAATTGGCTCTAGCGGATTTTTGGAAAGATCGTTATCAAATTGGGCAAGTCATTCAGTTGAGTCAAAAGAAAGGCAGCAATTCTCAGTTGAAGCGGGATAGCTATACCATTACAGGCTTTGTCCACTCTCCAGATATTTTCTCAAAAACGGATATGGGGAGTTCAGCCAGTGGTAATGGGAATCTAGCAGCCTATGGTGTCGTAACTAGCGACAACTTTAATAGTCCTGTATACACGATTGCCCGTCTGCGTTTTGCTAGTTTAACAGATGTCAATCCTTTTTCAAGCGATTACGAAAAGAAGCAAGAGGAAGAAGAGGCAACTCTCAAGGAACTAGTTGCTGATAATGGACAAGCGCGACTAGAGAAAATGAAGAAGGAGGCTCAAGAGTCCCTTGATGAGGGCAAGAAACAATTAGACGAGGCAGAGACCAACTTGACAGCTGGCAAGAAACGCCTACAGGAAATCGAAACGCGTCTACAAGCTCAAGAAAATCAAGTGAGCCAACTACCAGAACCACAAAAAAGTCAAGCATCTAGTCAGTTAGGAGAAGCAAAAGAACAACTAAAGCAAGAAAAGGAAAAGCTAAGCCAAGCTGAAACGAATCTGGCGAGCGAAAAGGATAAATGGCAGGCTAGCCAGGATGAGGTCAATGCTCTAACAGAGCCAACCTATCATGTCTACAATCGCAAGAGTTCTCCTACTGGTCAAGGTTACCTCATGTATAGTAACTCGGCTATGAGTATTCGTGCCGTAGGGAATATCTTTCCAGTTGTTCTCTATGCCGTTGCAGCCATGGTTACCTTTACCACCATGACACGATTTGTAGACGAGGAAAGAACCAATGCAGGGATTTTCAAAGCTCTAGGATACCATAGCAAGGATATCATTGCTAAGTTTGTGATTTACGGCCTGGTTGCTGGAACTCTTGGAACCCTTCTAGGAATCTTGCTTGGGCATTACGTCTTGGCACCTACAATCTCTCATATTATCACTGAGCGAATGATTGTTGGAGAGAGTCAGCAGTATTTCTACTGGACCTATAGTTGCTTAGCTCTGGGTCTAAGCTTAGTGGCTAGTGTCCTACCTGCCTACCTTGTATCTCGCAGAGAGTTGCATGAAGAAGCAGCGCAATTATTACTACCTAAGCCACCAGTCAAGGGTTCTAAAATTCTCTTGGAGCGCATAACCTTTATCTGGTCACGCTTGAGTTTTACTCAGAAAGTGACAGCCCGCAACATTTTCCGTTATAAGCAGCGTATGCTGATGACCATTTTTGGAGTTGCTGGTTCAGTAGCCCTCCTCTTTGCAGGGCTTGGGATTCAATCCTCTGTGGTTGGCGTGGCAGACAGGCAGTTTAAGGATCTGCAACAATACCAGATGGTTCTCTCTGTCAATTCTCGAGCTTCTGATTCTGACAAGGCTAAGCTAGAGGAAAAACTGAAAAGTGATGAAGTTGAAAACTATCGTTTAATTTCTTCCAAACAGATTGAGGAAGACTATGCCGGTAAGGCTGGCGTTCAGACCGTGACCATGATGGTAACGGATCAAGATGACCTAGCTCCCTTTGTCCTCCTAGAAAAAAATGGGGAAAAACTGGGCTTGTCTAACGGAGTTGTCTTGACAGAAAAATTAGCCCAGTTAGCTGGAGTTTCTGTTGGTGACAACTTTACAATCGATGGGAAAACCTTTAAAGTAGGTGCTATTACCGAGCACTATGTAGGCCATTTTGTCTATATGAATCAGGCGACCTATGAGAAAATTTATGGTCAAACTCCTAAGATGAATACCTATCTAGTCCAACTAAAGGATAAAAGTGAAGTCAATACCGAGAGAGTTGCAGGAGAATTTATGGACCAGGCGGCTGTCAGTGGCCTCGTTCAAAATGCCTCCACCATTCAGCTCTTTGAAAGTTTTGCCAATTCTTTGAATCATACCATGGCGATTTTGGTGCTGGTATCGGTGCTACTGGCTATTGTGATTCTCTATAATTTGACCAATATCAATGTTGCTGAACGGATTAGGGAACTCTCAACCATCAAGGTTCTTGGTTTTCATAACAAAGAAGTGACCCTTTACATCTATCGGGAGACCATCATACTGTCACTAATTGGAATGATTGTAGGATTGGTATCAGGCTTTTATCTCCATCAATTTCTCATTCAGATGATCGCACCTGGAACCTTCCGTTTTCAACCAAAGGTCGGCTGGGAAGTGTATCTCATTCCAATTCTAGCTGTTAGTGTCATTTTGACCATTCTAGGATTTTTTGTCAATCATTATCTCCGAAAGGTGGATATGCTTGAAGCCCTCAAGTCTGTAGAATAGTTGGTCGAGGACAAAAACAAATAAGAAAGCCCTTTGTGGCTTTTTTATTTTCATAAAAATGGTAAAATAGTAAGAGTAGAAATGGAGTTCTAGATATGAAACGAATTGATCAATTTGAAAATAAGAAAGTATTAGTCCTAGGATTGGCAAAATCTGGTGAATCTGCAGCTCGTCTTTTGGACAAGCTAGGTGCCATTGTGACAGTGAATGATGGCAAGCCTTTTGAGGAAAATCCAGCAGCTCAGAGCCTTTTAGAAGAGGGTATCAAGGTTGTCACTGGTGGACATCCTTTGGAATTATTGGATGAAGATTTTGCTCTCATGGTGAAGAATCCAGGAATCCCTTATAGCAATCCTATGATTGAAAAAGCACTAGAAAAAGGCATTCCAGTCCTAACTGAAGTTGAGTTAGCCTACTTGATCTCAGAAGCTCCAATCGTCGGTATTACAGGTTCAAATGGGAAGACAACGACCACCACTATGATTGGAGAAGTTCTGACTGCTGCGGGGCAAAATGGACTTTTATCAGGGAACATCGGTTATCCTGCTAGTCAAGTGGCTCAAACTGCGACAGATAAGGACACGCTTGTCATGGAACTTTCCTCTTTCCAACTAATGGGAATCCAGGAATTCCATCCTGAAATTGCTGTTATCACTAACCTGATGCCAACCCATATTGACTATCACGGTTCTTTTGAAGCCTACGTCGAAGCCAAGTGGAATATTCAAAGCAATATGACAGCGGCTGATTACCTAGTTTTGAACTTCAACCAGGAATTGTCTAAAGAACTTGCGAAAAAAACAAATGCAACTGTAGTACCATTCTCAACACTTGAAAAGGTTGACGGAGCTTATCTTGAAGATGGTCAACTCTACTTCCGTGGTGAAAAAGTCATGGCAGCTGATGAAATCGGTGTTCCAGGTAGCCATAATGTGGAAAATGCTCTTGCAACCATTGCCGTTGCTAAACTTCGTGGTGTTGACAATGAAACGATTAAGGAAACCTTGTCAGCCTTTGGTGGAGTTAAACACCGTCTCCAATTCGTAGATGAAATCAAGGGTGTGAAATTCTACAACGATAGTAAGTCAACAAATATCTTGGCAACTCAAAAAGCCTTGTCTGGATTTGACAATAGCAAGGTTATCTTGATTGCTGGTGGTTTGGACCGTGGGAATGAATTTGACGAATTGGTTCCAGATATTACTGGACTTAAGAACATGGTCATCCTCGGTCAATCTGCAGAACGTGTCAAACGTGCAGCGGATAAAGCTAGTGTGGCTTATGTCGACGCGACTGATATTGCAGATGCGACTCGTAAGGCTTCTGAACTTGCGGAAGAGGGAGACGTTGTTCTCCTCAGTCCTGCCAATGCCAGCTGGGATATGTATGCTAACTTTGAAGTACGTGGAGATCTTTTCATCGACACTGTAGCGGAGTTAAAGGGATAATATGAAAAAAATAGTATTTACAGGTGGGGGAACGGTTGGACACGTTACCCTCAACCTTTTGTTAATGCCTAAGTTCATCGAAGATGGCTGGGAAGTCCACTATATTGGTGATAAGAACGGAATTGAGCATCATGAAATCCTCAAGTCAGGTTTGGACGTCACCTTCCATTCGATTGCAACTGGGAAATTACGTCGTTATTTCTCATGGCAAAACATGGTTGATGTCTTTAAGGTTGCTTTTGGAATTCTTCAATCGCTCTATATTATGCTTCGAGTTCGTCCACAAGCCCTCTTTTCTAAGGGTGGATTTGTATCTGTTCCGCCTGTTATTGCAGCGCGAGTATGCAGAGTACCAGTCTTTATCCACGAGTCTGACCTCTCTATGGGATTGGCCAATAAAATCGCCTATAAATTTGCGACTAAAATGTACTCTACTTTTGAGCAAGCGTCTAGCCTCACTAAGGTAGAGCATGTAGGAGCCGTGACCAAGGTTTCTGGTCCAGTTATGGAAGAACCTGAAGAAATGGTGGATATCCGAACTTCTTTCAACGACAAGTTACCAACTCTTCTTTTCGTCGGAGGTTCTGCTGGTGCGCGTGTCTTTAACCAATTAGTCACAGACCACAAGGAGGAGTTGACCAGTCGCTATAATATCATCAACCTGACAGGAGATGCTAGTTTAAATGAACTAAGTTCAAACCTCTACCGTGTTGACTATGCGACGGAACTCTATCAACCACTCATGAATCTGGCTGATGTGGTCATTACTCGTGGTGGTGCCAATACCATCTTTGAACTCCTTGCTATGGCTAAATTGCATGTCATTGTGCCACTGGGGCGTGAAGCTAGTCGTGGAGACCAGATTGAAAATGCAGCTTATTTCGTGAAGAAAGGCTATGCTGAGGAGTTGCAAGAGAGCGATTTGACCTTGTCTACTTTAGAAGAAAAAGTAAGCAAGCTTTTGACTCACAAAGAAGACTACCAGAGCACGATGAAGAATTCTCATGAATTAAAATCTGTGGCGGATTTTTATGCGCTACTAAAAAAAGATCTATCATAAGGAAAATCGATGTCAAAGGATAAGAAACAAGAGCCAACTCAAAGCAAGGAATTGTCAGAGTGGCAAAAACGAAATCAAGAATATCTTCAAAAAAAAGCTGAAGAAGAGGCCCAACTAGCCAAAGAAAAGGCCCAAGCAGATACCAATAAAAAAGAAGTTGCAAAAACTTTGGAAGAAGAAACCACTTTATCAGAGTGGCAGAAGCAGAACCGTGAATATCTGCGCAAAAAGGCTGAAGAAGAGACCAAGGAAGAACAAGAGTCAGACTTATCTGAAGATACTGAGGCAGAAGAGACCTCAGATTCTAATCCTGAAGAGCAGAAGGAGAGTGCAGAAGACCAGTCCTCTCCTGAGAATGAGGAGGAAACTACTGAGACAGAACAAGTAGAAGAAGAGGATGAAAAATCTGAAGAAACATCTAATGAAACAAAAGTAGAAGAAAAGAGATCTAAGTCTAAGAAAAAGATGGCCAAGCCTTCTATTCCAAGTGTTCATATCTGGCGTGCTGTTACGATTCTAATCCCAAGTTTGCTTGTCTTGATCTTTTCCATCTATCTTTTGACGCCTTACTCAACTCTGAAAAACATAGAGATTACTGGTACGGTAGAGACCAATGCAGACCAAATCAAAGAGGCTTCAGGGATTCGTGATAGTGACTATACCTTTGATCTGCTTCTCAATAAAGATAAACATGCTGAGATGATTAAGTCCAATCACTGGATTGAATCTGCTAGCATTCGCTATCAATTTCCGACCAATTTTACCATCCAGGTCAAGGAATACGGGATTGTAGCCTATTATGTTTCTGGAGAGGACCATTATCCGATTCTTTCTAGTGGGACGGTGGAAACCAGTCCAGTTAGTCTAGTCAGTCTTCCTGAAACCTATATGTCCGTACTCTTTAACGATGAGCAGCAAGTCAAAACCTTGATTGAACAACTGGCTGAAGTCAGCCCAGAGATTAAGCAAGCTATCAAAACGATTGAATTGGCTCCAACTAGTGTAACCAGCGATCTTCTCAAGATTACCATGTATGATACGGATGAGGTTTTGGTTCCTTTATCAGAACTAGGTAAAAAATTGCCTTACTATAGCAAGATTAAACCTCAATTAACAGTGCCAAGCGGTATTGATATGGAAGTTGGGATCTATAGTTATAGCTTGACGGATAAGGCTTTAGAAGAAGCAAGAATCAAAGCTAAAGAAGAGGAAAAGAAGAAGCAGGAAGAAGAAAAGAAAAAACAAGAAGAGCAAGGGAATCAAACTCAGAATCACACACAAACTCAAAATCAAACAACCCAACAATCACAGAGTCGTTAAGTTTGAGATGCCTCTATTGACTTGATGATGAGTCCTGTTTTCTACAAGTTCAATCGCTGGTTTTTACTTGACAAGTATCGCTTTAAATAATAGAATAGTAAAAAACCTTTAAAGCAGTCCAGAGAGGCAGCTAAGGTTAGACGGTGAAAGGGTGGAGACTACCCATTTTTCGTGGAACCTTGCTGTAGGCAGGTTCCTTTTTTCATACTCTCTTGCGAACAAAGGTAAAAGGAGAAAAGTATGCGCGAATCTCGTCCAGTTATTGCTCTTGATTTTCCAAGTTTTGAGGCAGTCAAGAAATTTTTAGCTCTTTTTCCAGCTGAAGAGAGCCTCTATCTAAAGGTAGGTATGGAGCTCTATTACGCCACAGGTCCGGAGATTGTTTCTTATTTGAAAGACTTAGGTCACAGTGTCTTTCTGGATCTCAAACTTCATGATATTCCCAATACGGTTAAGTCAGCCATGAAGGTTTTGTCTCATCTGGGTGTTGACATGACCAATGTTCATGCCGCAGGTGGTGTGGAGATGATGAAGGCTGCGCGTGAAGGTCTTGGAAAAGAAGCAAAATTGATTGCTGTTACCCAGTTGACTTCAACTTCTGAAGAACAAATGAGAGACTTTCAAAATATTCAAACCAGTCTTCAAGAATCGGTCATTCATTATGCCAAGAAAACTGCTGAAGCTGGATTAGATGGTGTGGTTTGTTCAGCTCAGGAAGTCAAGCTTATCAAAGAAGCTACCAACCAAGACTTTATCTGCCTGACACCGGGTATTCGACCGGCAGGGGCTGCAGTTGGAGATCAAAAACGAGTCATGACGCCAGCAGATGCTTATCAAATTGGTAGTGACTACATCGTTGTCGGTCGCCCGATTACTCAAGCCACTGATCCAGTTGCAGCTTATCATGCTATCAAGGATGAGTGGAACCAAGACTGAAATTAAAGAAATAGATTATAAAAACAAAAGGAGTAGACCATGACACTTGCTAAAGACATTGCCAGCCATCTATTGAAAATTCAAGCCGTTTACCTCAAACCAGAAGAACCTTTCACTTGGGCATCTGGTATCAAATCACCGATTTATACGGACAACCGTGTGACGCTTGCTTATCCAGATACTCGTAGCTTGATTGAAAATGGTTTTGTGGAAGCTATTAAGGCAGAATTCCCAGAAGTAGAAGTGATTGCAGGAACAGCGACTGCAGGTATTCCTCATGGTGCCATCATCGCTGACAAGATGAACTTGCCATTTGCCTATATCCGTAGCAAACCAAAAGACCATGGTGCTGGAAATCAAATCGAAGGCCGTGTAGCTCAAGGACAAAAGATGGTCGTTGTCGAAGATTTGATTTCAACTGGCGGTTCAGTTCTTGAAGCCGTAGCAGCTGCTAAACGTGAAGGAGCTGATGTTCTTGGAGTTGTGGCTATCTTCAGCTATCAATTGCCAAAAGCAGATAAGAACTTTGCGGATGCTGGTGTCAAACTAGTAACCCTCTCAAACTACAGCGAGCTCATTCACATAGCTCAAGAAGAAGGCTATATCACACCAGAAGGACTCGACCTCCTAAAACGCTTTAAAGAAGACCAAGAAAATTGGCAAAATGCTTAAGGTATATAAAAATCAGGTAGTCGCTAGGATTACCTGATTTCTTTTTGTGATTTCATTGGATGTTAGTCAACTTTTCCACCTTCAACAACCAGGTCATCTGCTTTAGCAGCATCACCGTAGGTTGGGTGAAGTGTTTTTTCGTAAGCCTTATGGAAGAAGTTTTCTTTACCTAATTTTTCGATTTCTTGGTTAATGTAGTCAAGTAGTTCTTGGTTACCTTTTTGAACTGCTGGTGCAATAGTATCTGGGTTACCTAGAGAGGTAATTCCTACTTCAAATCCCTTGTTTTCAAGTGCCCAAGCTAGGACTTCAGTATTGTCAGTAGAGAAGGCATCTCCACGTCCGTCAAGAAGGGCTTGGTAGGCATCGCTATATTGGTCGTATTTTTGAAGTTTTACTTCTGGGTGATTTTTCTCAAAGTAAGTTTCAGCAGTGGTTCCTTTTGTAACGATCAAGGTTTTACCTTCAAGTTCTTTAACGTCCTTGATGACTTTATCTTTTGGTGACACAACACCGAGAGAAACTTTCATGTAAGGAAGGGCAAAGTCAACTTGTTTCTTACGTTCATCAGTAACTGTGAAGTTGGCAAGGGTGATATCAACTTTATTTGAAATCAAGTATTCAGCACGGTTAGCTGCATCCACTGATACATATTTCGGTTTGACACCAAGGTCTTGTGCTAATTGGTTACCAAGTTCGATATCGTAACCTTGGTAAGAACCGTCGTTGTCAACATAACCAAACGGTTTCTTATCTCCAAATACTGCGATTCGAAGTTCCCCACTTTTCTTAATTTCATCAATGGTGCGAGCTTTGGCAGTTGCCTTCGTAGATGAAGCATCAGAGCTTCCGCCTGAACTACAAGCTGTGACAAAGATAAGCGCAAATGCTAGAGCAAAAACAGTTAGAATTGGTTTAAGTAGTTTCATAATAATCTCCTTTATTGATTATAGATATGAGCCAAACTGGCTAAAGTCAAAGACGTTTAAAAATTCTTGTGCTCGTTTGGTTTGTGGATTTGTGAAGAATTCTTGAGCAGTTCCTTCTTCGGCAATCTTCCCTTGGTCGAGGAAGATGATGCGGTCCGCAATGGCTTGGGCAAACTGCATTTCATGGGTTACCAGAATCATGGTACGCCCTTCTTGAGCCAAGTCATTGATAAGTTCCAGAACCTCACGCACCATTTCTGGATCCAGTGAAGCCGTCACCTCGTCAAAAAGAATGATTTCTGGATGCATGAGAAGGGCACGAACGATAGCAACCCGTTGTTTTTGTCCGCCGGATAATTGGCGAGCAAAGCTATGTTGTTTATCCAACAATCCTACACGTTCTAGTAACTGTAAGGCTTCTTGTGTTACTTCTTTCTTGTCGCGTCCTTGAGCCTTGATAGGGCCTAAGATAAGGTTTTGAAGGACATCTAAGTGAGGAAAGAGTTCGTAACTTTGAAAGACCATACCAATCTTTTGACGAACTAGGTGAAAATCTTTTTTATTTTCAACGATGGATTGACCATCCAGCAGGATATCTCCGCCTTGGATAGTTTCTAATCCATTGAGACAGCGAAGTAGGGTACTTTTCCCACAACCAGATGGTCCTAGGATGACGACAACTTCTCCCTTTTTGATATCTAGAGAAAGTCCTTGGAGGATAGGATTGTCTCCGAAGGATTTTTTTAGTTCCTTGATTTCTAAAATAGTTTCAGACATTTAATTCCTCCAATGTTTTTCTAAGTGAGTAGATAGTTTGGAAATAGGGAAGCAAACCGCGAAATACAAGACTAGGATGGTTCCATAAATCCAAAAGGAAGCTGTTGGGATCGTCAAACGATTGCTATCGATAATTTGTTGTCCAACCTTGGTAACCTCAACAACTCCAATCAAAACAACCAAGGAAGTCGTTTTAATCATCCGAGTGACAAGGTTGATGGCTTGTGGAAGTAATCTTCTCAAGACTTGCGGGATGATGATATGGTAGTAGAGTTGCACTTTAGTTAAACCAAGCGCTTGTCCGCTCTCAAACTGATGCTTAGGGAGGGAAGTGATAGCTCCACGAACCAAGTCTCCCATCTCAGCTGTACCCCACAGGGTAAAAACGATAATAGCAGAAGTCTCACCTGAGATATTGATATTAAAGTTTCGAGCCAAACCAAAGTAAACGATGAAGAGAAGCACTAGCTGAGGCATAATCCGGATAAATTCTAGATATAAGCGTGTCAAGAAGCGAATCACTCTAGAATGAGAAGTCATGATAATTCCCATCACCGTTCCGAAAATCATGGATAAGAAGACAGACAGGATTGAAATCCCAATCGTGACGCCCAATCCCTGTAAAATTCTCAGGAGATTATTTCCCTGAAAGAGTACTTGCATTCCCGAATCCTGCATGACGGAGCCTCCTTTCTATCCAACTAAAGACTAGTGAAATAGGTAGAAGCATGATAAGGTAAGCAACCACCAACATGGCTAGTGCGATATCTGTCTCATAGTAGAGTCCAATCAAATCCTTAGCAACATACATAAGGTCAGCAAGGGCGACTGCCGAAAAGACAGATGTTTCCTTGATGAGGAAAATAACATTGGCACTAAAGGATGGTAGAGCAACCGCTGTCGCTTGTGGAAGAACCACGTAGCGAAAAACCTGAAATGGAGTAAGCCCAATGGCTAAACCAATTTCATGCTGGGTTTGACTGACTGCTTCTAGCCCGCTTCGGAAGGATTCTGCCATGTAGGAACCACCTAAGAAGATGAGCCCGACTGTTGCACAGACTTCTGAAGAAAGAACAATCCCTATTCTAGGTAGGCCGAAGTAGAGAAAGAAAAGTTGTATCAAAAGGGGTGTATTTCGTGAAAGTTCGATATAGGCTGTTGCCAACTGGGAGAAAACAGGAAGGCGGTAATGCCGGATGACACTGACGATGAGCCCCAGCAAAAAAGAACCTAGAATTCCCCAAACTGCAATATGCAAGGTCAGAAAGAATGCCTTTTGATAGAGTGGTAGATATTGTTCAACAATGGACCAATCCAAAAGTAGAACCTCCCATCTAGGAAAATGATACAGTTATTGTAGCATTAAAAGAGAGCTTTGGATAATATGTATTTTTTATTGCCGTTATAAGGATTTTTTATCATAGACATAAAATTTCTGAAATTTCCAAACAAAATATTTGAAAAGTTTTGAAAAAAGAGTTAAGATGTTTTTGTAACATACAAAGTAAGCGCTTACTTATTAAGGAGGAAATTTTATGTCATTTAAAACAAGTAATGCAGAAGGTCATGTAGATTTCATCAATACCTATGATTTGGAGCCAATGGCGCAACAAGTCATTCCTAAAGCTGCCTTTGGTTATATCGCTAGTGGAGCAGAAGATACTTTCACTTTACGCGAGAACATCCGTGCCTTTAACCACAAACTCATTGTTCCGCATACTCTTTGCGATGTTGAAAATCCAAGTACAGAGATTGAATTTGCAGGTGAAAAATTGTCTTCACCAATCATTATGGCGCCTGTTGCGGCTCATAAATTGGCAAATGAACAAGGTGAAGTAGCTACTGCGCGTGGTGTACATGAGTTTGGTTCTCTTTATACAACCAGCTCTTACTCTACTGTAGATCTTCCAGAAATTACAGAAGCTCTTCAAGGGACACCTCACTGGTTCCAATTTTACTTTAGTAAGGATGACGGTATCAACCGCCATATCATGGACCGTGTGAAGGCTGAAGGGTATAAAGCGATTGTCTTGACAGCAGATGCTACTGTAGGGGGCAATCGTGAGGTGGACAAGCGTAATGGCTTTGTATTCCCAGTTGGTATGCCAATCGTAGAAGAATACCTACCTGAAGGTGCTGGTAAGTCAATGGACTTCGTCTACAAATCAGCTAAACAACGCCTGTCTCCACGAGATGTAGAATTCATCGCTGAATACTCAGGACTTCCTGTTTATGTTAAGGGACCACAATGCCGTGAGGATGTTGAACGTTCGCTTGCTGCGGGAGCTTCTGGTATCTGGGTAACCAACCACGGTGGCCGTCAAATCGACGGTGGACCAGCTGCCTTTGACTCACTTCAAGAAGTAGCAGAAGCAGTTGACAAACGTGTGCCAATTGTCTTTGACTCAGGTGTTCGTCGTGGTCAACACGTCTTTAAAGCCTTGGCTTCAGGAGCAGACTTGGTAGCTATTGGTCGCCCTGTTATCTATGGCTTGGCTCTCGGCGGTAGTGTCGGTGTGCGTCAAGTCTTTGAACACTTGAATGCGGAATTGAAGACAGTCATGCAATTGTCTGGAACTCAGACTATTGAAGATGTTAAACACTTTAAACTTCGTCATAACCCATACAACCCAACCTTCCCAGTTGACCCTCGTGACTTAAAATTGTATTGATAAAAAGATTGCCTCCACTTGACGTGGAGGTTTTTACTTGTGTTTTAAACACTTTTGTCATGAAGATTAAAAAAAGAGAAAGATTTGATTTTTCATAGTTGACAAATGTAGATTTTAAGAGTATACTGATACTTGTAATTGACAAATGTAGATTTTGGAGGTGTGCTGATGCAGATTTCGGATGCAGAATGGCAGGTCATGAAGATTATCTGGATGCAGGGAGAACAGACTAGTACTGATCTCATAAAAGTATTAGAGAAAAGGTTCAGTTGGTCCAAATCCACGATCCAGACACTCTTGGCTCGTTTGGTGGAAAAAGAATGTTTGACTCGGGAAAAGCAGGGCAAGTCCTTTACTTATTCAGCTCTTTTGACGCAGGAAGATAGTAGGAAGTTACTTGTCCAGGATATCAAAGACAAGCTTTGTTCTCGAAGAATAAAGCTCTTGCTAGCTGATTTGATTGAAGAATGTGACTTTACCCTAGCTGACTTGGAAGGCTTGGAAGAAGTGATTTCAAAGAAAAAAGCAAGTGCTGTAACAGAAGTAAAATGTAATTGTATGTGAAGGAGACGCTATGTTAAATCTATTTGTATCTATTGTTGTTTTAGGAATGATTGCTTTTATCCTCTTTTGGTTTTTCAAAAAACCGCAAGAAGATGCTAAGAGAGCCCAGCAAAAAAATGGCTATCAGGAAATTCGAGTGGAAGTCATGGGGGGCTACACTCCAGGAACCATTATCCTCAAAAAATCTCAACCTGCTCGCATTATTTTTGATCGAAAAGATCCTTCACCTTGCTTGGATCAAATCGTTTTTCCAGACTTTGGAGTGCATGCAGATCTGCCTATGGGAGACCAATATGTGGTTGAAATCACACCTGAAGAAGCAGGTGAGTATGGTTTCTCTTGTGGCATGAACATGATGCACGGTAAGATGATTGTAGAATAGGAGAAGAATATGACTGAAATTGTAAAAGCAAGCCTTGAAAATGGTGTGCAAAAAATTCGTATCACGGCAGACAAAGGCTACCATCCAGCCCACATTCAACTGCAAAAAGGGATTCCTGCTGAGATTACCTTTCATCGTGTGACACCATCAAACTGTTATAAAGAAGTTCTCTTCGAAGAAGAAGGGATTCTAGAACCAATCGCTCAAGACGAGGAAAAAGTCATTCGCTTTACGCCTCAAGACTTGGGCGAGCATGAATTTTCATGCGGCATGAAGATGCAAAAGGGGACCTACACCGTTGTTGAAAAAACTAAAAAGTCTCTCAGTCTTTTTCAGCGTTTTTGGATTACTAGTATCTTTACTGTGCCTCTTGTGATTCTCATGATTGGGATGTCTACAGGAGGAATTAGTCACCAAGTCATGCGTTGGGGCACCTTTTTAGCCACAACACCCATTATGCTGGTAGCTGGAGTTCCATATATCAGAAGCGCCTGGGCTAGTTTTAAAAAGCACAATTCCAACATGGATACCTTGGTTGCTCTGGGAACCCTAGTGGCCTATTTCTATAGCTTAGTTGCCCTCTTCACTGGTCTGCCCGTTTACTTTGAAAGTGCTGCATTTATCCTCTTCTTCATTCTTTTGGGAGCAGTTTTTGAGGAAAAAATGCGAAAAAATACTTCGCAGGCAGTCGAAAAATTATTAGACCTACAAGCAAAAACAGCAGAGGTTTTGCGTGATGATGTTTATGTTCAAATACCTCTAGAACAAGTCAAAGTTGGGGATCTCATTCGCGTTCGACCAGGTGAAAAAATAGCTGTTGATGGGATTGTCTTAGAAGGTGAAACGAGTATTGATGAATCAATGGTGACTGGGGAAAGTATTCCAGTCGATAAATCAGTTGGAGATGCTGTCATTGGTTCAACCATCAATAATAGTGGTACGATCATCTTTAGAGCTGAAAAAGTTGGTTCTGAGACTATGCTGGCTCAGATTGTGGACTTTGTGAAAAAAGCGCAAACGAGTCGTGCTCCTATTCAAGATTTGACAGACAAGATTTCTGGGATTTTTGTACCAGCAGTTGTCATTTTAGGACTTCTTACTTTTTGGATCTGGTTTGTTTTCTTAGGAGAAAGCTTTGTGACGTCGCTCCTCTATGGAGTAGCAGTTTTGATAATTGCCTGTCCTTGTGCACTAGGACTCGCGACACCGACAGCACTCATGGTTGGAACAGGACGAAGTGCCAAGATGGGGATTCTTCTCAAAAATGGTACAGTTTTACAGGAAATCCAAAAAGTCCAAACAGTTGTTTTTGATAAGACAGGAACCTTGACCGAAGGGAAGCCAGTGGTAACAGATGTTATTGGTGATGAAAGAGAAGTGCTAAGTTTGGCTGCTTCACTGGAAGATGTATCCCAACACCCGCTAGCTCAAGCTATTGTTAATCGTGCATCTGAACTAGGAATTAGCCTTTACCCTGTTGAAAACTTCCAAGCCTTACATGGAAAAGGTGTGACTGGGGATATTAATGGTAAACAAGTCTTGCTGGGGAATGCCAAACTCTTAGATGATCTTGCTATTCCACATGATTATCAAGAACGATTTGATTTGCTTGAGAAAGAAGCAAAAACAGTTGTCTTCCTATCCGTAGATGGTCAGTTAAAAGGCTTAATTGCCTTGCAGGATGTCCCTAAGGAAAATGCCAAAGAAGCTATTGCCAAATTGAAAAAACGTGGCCTTAGAACGGTCATGCTTACTGGAGATAATGCTGGAGTAGCCCATGCGATTGCAGAGCAAATTGGGATCGAAGAAGTGATTGCAAATGTCTTGCCAGAGGAAAAGGCACACGAAATTCACAAGCTTCAAAAGAATGGCAAATTGGCCTTTGTTGGAGATGGGATCAATGATGCGCCAGCCCTCAGTGTGGCTGATGTCGGAATTGCCATGGGCTCTGGGACAGATATTGCCATTGAATCAGCAGATCTTGTCCTTACAACCAACAATTTACTAGGATTGGCACGTGCTTTTGATATGAGTAAGAAGACCTTTAATCGTATTCTACTCAATCTTTTCTGGGCTTCTATCTATAACCTCATTGGTATTCCGATTGCAGCAGGAGTGTTTTCTGTTCTTGGTTTGGTACTCAATCCAGAACTTGCAGGATTGGCCATGGCCTTTAGTTCAGTATCTGTTTTAATTAGCTCTCTTATGCTTAATTTTACTAAAGTCGATTAATACTCTTCGAAAATCAAATTCAAACCACGTCAGCTTCACC
>NZ_JVKV01000071.1 GCF_001072375.1 Streptococcus pseudopneumoniae | reverse complement strand
TCAGCTGCAAATGCTCTCCTTGGAGTTGTAGCAGGTCTAACTGGGTTAGGATTAGTGGCTAAACGTCGTAAGCGTGATGATGAAGAATAAATCTTCTAACGATTCTATTAGTTGATTATTCCAATCAAAAAACCTGAAAGGTATATCTTTCAGGTTTTTTTAGTTCTATAATATTTGTGTTTGGTAAATATCTATAAACATTTCGGGAACTTTTTATAATTTTTGCAAAATAAAAAACTAGCCATGGAATTAGTAGTAGCTACTAAATTCTATGACTAGTTGTAAAGTTTAAGGTTTAGACTTGATAATTTTAGTTTGTTTAGATAGGGATAGGAGTGTTTCGTCACTTAATTTAGAATCAGTGATAATAGTATCGATATCTGAAATGTTGTAAAATGTAAAGAAATCAAACTTATCAAATTTGCTATGGTCAGCTAGGAGATACTTTTTATTGGCATTTTCCAGTGCTAATTTCTGAGATTCCCCTTCGTCTTCACTAAAAGTAGCGATAGCATGGTCCTTGATACCATTACAACTAACGAAGGCTTTTGAAAATTGCAAACTGGCAATATCTTGGAGGGTTAGAGTGCCTACAAATGCTCCAGTAATTGAACGATAATTACCACCGATTAGAATGAGATCAGTTAACTTACGCTCGTTTAGAATGAGAAATACAGGTAAACTATTAGTAACAACACGAATGTTATCGATAGAAAGCTCACGCGCAAAGAACTCTAAGGTAGTACCTGGACCAATGAAAATAGTTTCTCTTTCTTCAACTAAGTGACCTGCATAGCGAGCAATTTCTTGTTTTTCTGCTGTTTGTAGCCCTTGTTTTTCAACGTTAGAACGCTCATTATTTAATAAGGAACCTGTTCGAAGTTTTTCAGCACCGCCATGAACTCGAACCAGCAAATCCTTATCTGCTAGCTCTTGTAAATATCGTCTAGCTGTCATATCGGAAATATCAAGGCGATTCATAATCTCTTTAACAGTGATAGTTCCTTTTGTATTAACAATTTCTAAAATAGTATCTAATTTTTCTTGCTTCAGCATTGAACCACCCCCAAATCTAATATTATTTTATCATATTTTAAACAGCTAAGCAACTTAAAGAAAACAAAAATAAACAAAAAAAAACATCTAGTTTGTAAATAAACTTAGATGTTTTTTAGGTTAGGTATTAATTTAGTCCATAGTTATAGTCATCATCCTGCATAGCTTCAACTTCGCCAAGTAGATAACCATTACCAACTTGAGAGAAGAAGTCGTGGTTTGATGTACCAGTTGAAATCCCGTTCATAACGATCGGGTTGACATCGTCAGCTGAATCAGGGAAGAGAGGATCTTGCCCCAAGTTCATAAGAGCTTTATTTGCATTATAGCGAAGGAAGGTTTTAACCTCTTCGGTCCATCCGACTTCGTCATAGAGGCTCTCTGTATAGCCTTCTTCATTCTCATAAAGAGTATAGAGAAGGTCGTACATCCATTCTTTGAGTTCTTCTTGCTCTTCTTCAGGCAATTCATTGAAACCGAGTTGGAATTTATAACCGATGTAGGTTCCATGAACTGATTCATCACGAATAATCAATTTGATAATTTCTGCCACGTTGGCCAACTTGTTGTTTCCAAGATAGTAGAGTGGTGTGAAGAAACCAGAGTAGAAAAGGAAGGTTTCAAGGAAAACACTAGCTACTTTCTTTTCTAGTGGAGTTCCGTTTAGATAGATTTCATTGATAATTTCAGCTTTTTTCTGAAGATATGGATTGGTGTTGGTCCATTCGAAAATCTCTTCGATTTCTGACTTAGTATTCAAGGTAGAAAAGATAGAAGAGTAAGACTTAGCATGAACAGATTCCATAAATTGGATATTGTTAAAAACAGCTTCCTCGTGAGGCGTACGAATATCAGCACGAAGGGCTTGAACACCAGTTTCTGATTGCATGGTATCAAGAAGGGTTAAACCTCCAAAAACTTTACCAACAAGGTCTTTTTCCTTGTTAGAAAGCTTTCTCCAGTCGTCTAGGTCATTTGACAAGGGGATACGCGTATCGAGCCAAAACTGCTCAGTCAGCTTTTCCCAGGTTGATTTGTCAATGACATCTTCGATGGCATTCCAGTTAATGGCTTTGTAGTAAGTTTTCATTTGAAATCTCTTTCTGTGTGTAGTAATGCGATAACATAATCATTCTTATTTTATCATAATTCTATGCTATAATCGAACAAAAAGTCGGTAGCCCGACTTTTATGTTCTTACATGATTCTATCAGCAAAATACGTTTCGTTTAATGGATTAAGTAAATGTTTTTTTTGAGAGTTGAATTAAATCACACAGCTCTCGCATTGGTTAGCACCGACTTCTCCACCATCATCTGTAAAGGTACGGACGTAGTAGATAGACTTGATACCTTTATTGAAGGCATAGTTACGAAGGATAGACAAGTCACGTGTCGTTTGTTTGTTTTCTTTCTTCCATTCGTAAAGGCCCGTTGGAATATCACTACGCATGAAAAGTGTGAGTGAAAGTCCTTGGTCCACGTGCTCAGTCGCAGCAGCATAAACATCAATGACCTTACGCATATCCATGTCATAAGCAGAAGTGTAGTAAGGAATTGTTTCTGTTGACAAACCAGCAGCAGGATAGTAGATCTTACCAATTTTCTTCTCTTGACGTTCTTCGATACGTTGCGTAATTGGGTGAATAGAAGCAGAAACATCGTTGATGTAGCTAATAGAACCATTTGGCGCTACAGCAAGGCGGTTTTGGTGGTAAAGTCCATCTGCTTTAACTTTATCACGAAGTTCAGCCCAGTCAGCAGCAGTAGGAATAAAGATATCTTTGAAGAGCTCTTTAACACGGTCTGATTTTGGAAGGAATTCGCCAGTTAAATACTTATCAAAATAGCTTCCGTTAGCATAGTCTGATTTGTCAAAGTTGTGGAAGGTAACACCACGTTCACGTGCGATATTGTTTGACTCAACCAAAGTCCAGTAGTTCATAAGCATAAAGTAGATGCTTGTAAATTCAACAGACTCAGGTGATCCGTATTCGATCAATTGTTGAGCAAGATAGCTGTGAAGTCCCATAGCTCCAAGTCCAAATGTATGAGCTTGGCTGTTTCCGTGGTCGATAGTAGGAACAGCGACGATGTGTGAACTATCTGTAACGAAAGTAAGGGCACGAACCATAGCACGGATGGAGCGACCAAAGTCAGGTGAAGTCATCATGTTGACCACGTTTGTTGAACCAAGGTTACATGAGACATCAGTACCCATTTTTAGGAATTCTTGAGCATCGTTGATAAGACTTGGTTCTTGGACTTGAAGAATCTCTGAACACAAGTTGCTCATGATAATCTTACCATCAACTGGATTTGCACGGTTAGCAGTATCAATGTTAACGACATAAGGATAGCCAGATTCCTGTTGCAATTTAGAAATTTCAGTTTCCAAATCACGCGCCTTGATTTTTGTCTTACGGATATTTGGATTTGCAACTAATTCATCGTATTTTTCTGTGATGTCGATGTAGTTGAAAGGTACGCCATACTCTTTTTCTACAGAATATGGGCTAAATAAGTACATTTCTTCATTTTTACGTGCTAATTCGTAGAATTTATCTGGAACCACAACACCAAGTGAAAGGGTCTTGACACGCACTTTTTCATCGGCGTTTTCCTTCTTAGTTGAAAGGAAGGCGATGATATCTGGGTGGAAGACATTGAGGTAAACAACCCCAGCACCTTGACGTTGACCGAGTTGGTTAGAGTAAGAGAAGCTGTCTTCGAAAAGCTTCATAACTGGTACGACACCAGAAGCAGCACCCTCATAGCCTTTGATAGGAGCTCCAGCTTCACGAAGGTTGCTGAGGGAAATTCCTACGCCACCACCGATACGTGAAAGTTGAAGAGCTGAGTTGATAGAACGTCCGATAGAGTTCATATCATCTGTTACCTGGATCAAGAAGCAAGATACCAACTCACCACGACGAGCACGACCTGCGTTCAAGAAAGAAGGAGTAGCAGGTTGATAACGTTGGTGGATGATTTCGTTGGCAATATCAATAGCAATCGCTTCATCACCATCCGCGAAGTAAAGGGCATTAAAGAAGACACGGTCTTCCATGCTTTCAAGGTAGTATTCTCCGTCATTAGTTTTCAGAGCATACTGATTATAGAATTTATAGGCAGCCATGAAAGACTTAAATTGGAAGTTTTGATCCATGATAAATTGGTGTAGTTCTTCCAAAAATTCTGGACGGTATTTCTTGATAAATGCTGTCTCAATGTAGTTATGCTCAATGAGGAAGTTGATTTTATCCGCAATTGAGTTAAAAACCATTGTATTTGGTACAACATTTTCTTTAAAGAAGGCTTCTAAAGCTTCCTTGTCTTTGTGAAGCATAATTTGTCCATTAACAGGACGGTTAATTTCATTATTAAGACGGAAGTAAGTCACATCTTCAAGTTGTTTTAATCCCATAAAAATTCCTTTATCTAATTACAAAAGAAAGGCTTCTAAGGTAGACATAGAAGCTTTTGTCCTGATTCTTAAGCAAGTTGTTTGAGTTTACTTGGTTGGAAACCAGAGAAAACTTCTGTTGGTGTCTGAATAATAGGAGCAGCACTAAAGCCAAGCTCTTTTACTTGATCAATGTATTCAGGTTGTTCATCAAGATTGATTTCTTTATATTCAACATTATTACTGTCTAAAAAACGTTTCGTCATTTTACATTGGACACAGTTGTTTTTAGAATATACGGTTACCATTTCTGTAACTCCTCTTTAAAATTTTATTACTTTCTTAGTATATCAGAAAAAAAAACTTTGTCAACTTTCTAAAACTAAATCTTGTGTACTTATTTTACCTATTTTACTAACAAACACAATATATAGTGTAGTATTGAGAAACAACGACAGAAAAAGCAATGATTTCATTATAGGTGTCTCGACAAAAACTACATACTGTGTTTTGCTAAACTTAATAGAAGATTTTCAGCAAGTTATCTGAAAGGAAATTGAAGAAAGTCCATAAAATACTTGAAAAATATCAATGAAGGTGATATAATACTAAATTGTAAGGGTTATCAGATATGTAACTCAACAAGAAAACTATTAAAGGAGAGTCAAACTATGGCTTCTAAAGATTTCCACGTAGTGGCAGAAACAGGTATTCACGCACGTCCAGCAACATTGTTGGTACAAACTGCTAGCAAATTTGCTTCAGATATCACTCTTGAGTATAAAGGTAAATCAGTTAACCTTAAATCTATCATGGGTGTAATGAGCCTTGGTGTTGGTCAAGGTGCTGACGTTACAATCACTGCTGAAGGTGCAGACGCTGATGACGCTATCGCTGCAATCTCAGAAACAATGGAAAAAGAAGGATTGGCATAAGGAAATGACAGAAATGCTTAAAGGAATCGCAGCATCTGATGGTGTTGCAGTTGCAAAAGCATATCTACTCGTTCAACCGGATTTATCATTCGAGACTGTTACAGTCGAAGATACAAATGCAGAAGAGGCTCGTTTGGATGTTGCTCTTGAAGCTTCTCAAAACGAGCTTTCTCTTATCCGCGAGAAGGCTGTAGGTACGCTTGGTGAAGAAGCGGCACAAGTATTTGACGCTCATTTGATGGTTCTTGCTGACCCTGAATTGATTGGTCAAATCAAAGAAACTATCCGTGCTAAGAAAGTGAATGCAGAAGCAGGTCTGAAAGAAGTTACAGATATGTTTATCACAATCTTTGAAGGCATGGAAGACAACCCATACATGCAAGAACGTGCAGCGGATATCCGCGACGTAACAAAACGTGTATTGGCTAATCTCCTTGGTAAAAAATTGCCAAACCCAGCTTCTATCAATGAAGAAGTGATCGTGATTGCTCACGACTTGACTCCATCTGATACAGCTCAATTGGACAAAAACTTTGTAAAAGCTTTTGTAACAAACATTGGTGGTCGTACAAGTCACTCAGCTATCATGGCTCGTACACTTGAAATCGCTGCAGTTTTGGGTACAAACAACATCACTGAAATCGTTAAAGATGGTGACCTACTTGCCGTTAATGGTATTACAGGTGAAGTGATTATCAACCCTACTGAAGAACAAGCAGCTGAATTTAAAGCAGCTGGTGAAGCTTACGCTCAACAAAAAGCTGAGTGGGCACTCTTGAAAGATGCTCAAACAGTTACTGCTGACGGTAAACACTTCGAATTGGCAGCAAACATTGGTACTCCAAAAGACGTTGAAGGTGTTAATGACAATGGTGCAGAAGCTGTCGGTCTTTACCGTACAGAGTTCTTGTACATGGATTCTCAAGACTTCCCAACTGAAGACGAGCAGTACGAAGCATACAAGGCTGTTCTGGAAGGAATGAACGGTAAACCAGTTGTTGTCCGTACAATGGATATCGGTGGTGACAAGGAACTTCCTTACTTCGATATGCCACATGAAATGAACCCATTCCTTGGATTCCGTGCTCTTCGTATTTCTATCTCTGAAACAGGAGATGCAATGTTCCGCACTCAAATCCGTGCTCTTCTTCGTGCTTCTGTACACGGTCAATTGCGTATCATGTTCCCGATGGTTGCGCTTTTGAAAGAATTCCGTGCAGCTAAAGCAGTCTTCGATGAAGAAAAAGCTAACCTTCTTGCTGAAGGTGTTGCAGTTGCGGATGACATCCAAGTTGGTATCATGATCGAAATTCCTGCAGCAGCTATGCTCGCAGACCAATTTGCAAAAGAAGTTGATTTCTTCTCAATTGGTACAAACGATTTGATCCAATACACAATGGCGGCAGACCGTATGAACGAACAAGTTTCATACCTTTACCAACCATACAACCCATCAATCCTTCGTTTGATCAATAACGTTATCAAAGCAGCTCACGCTGAAGGTAAATGGGCTGGTATGTGTGGTGAAATGGCTGGTGACCAAACAGCTGTTCCACTTCTTGTCGGAATGGGCTTGGATGAGTTCTCTATGTCAGCAACATCTGTACTTCGTACACGTAGCTTGATGAAGAAACTCGACACTGCTAAAATGCAAGAATACGCTAACCGTGCTCTTACTGAATGTTCAACAATGGAAGAAGTTCTTGAACTTTCTAAAGAATACGTTAACTTCGATTAATCAATTACAAATCCTTGTAGCTTCTAGCTATGAGGATTTTTTCTTCTATTTTGTAGAAAACTCCATCTGTAAAATTTATCAAAAATATGGTAAAATAGACAAGGGAAAAAACAAGGAGGCTACAATGCAAAATAGACCAATCATTATCGGAGTAACAGGTGGATCTGGAGGAGGAAAGACAAGCGTATCTAAAGCAATCTTGTCGCATTTTCCAAATGAAAAAATCTCTATGATTGAGCATGATTCCTACTATAAAGATCAATCTCATCTAACCTTTGAAGAGCGTATTAAGACCAACTATGACCATCCTTTTGCTTTTGATACTGATTTGATGATTGAGCAAATCAAAGAGTTGTTGGCAGGTCGTCCAGTTGATATTCCTACCTATGATTATGCTGCCCATACCAGAAGTTCTAAAACTTATCGTCAAGAACCTCAGGATGTCTTTATCGTAGAAGGAATCTTGGTTTTGGAGGACAAACGACTTCGTGATTTGATGGATATCAAGATTTTCGTAGATACAGATGATGATGTTCGTATCATTCGCCGTATTAAACGTGATATGGAAGAACGTGGTCGTAGCCTGGATAGCGTTATTGACCAGTATCTTGGTGTGGTAAAACCCATGTATCATCAATTTATTGAGCCAACAAAGCGTTATGCAGATATCGTTATTCCAGAAGGAGTAACCAACACAGTAGCTATTGATTTGCTGACAACAAAGATTGAAAAGATTTTAGAAGAAGCACGTCTAGCCCAATAATAAGTCGATAAAAGGCTGTGGGAAAGTAATTATTTTTCCAAGATTGAAGCCTTTTCCCATATCAGTAAGTCTTTACAATCATGCTTTTAGATAGTCTCGTCAAAGGGACTTTTAGAAGTCTGTAATCTTAATTAAATACAAAGTCAGTTACTTAGGGCAAATAAAAATCGAGGCCGGGATTTTCCCGACCTCTTATTTTTTGATTTTTTCAAGTCTCGGAACAATAACTAGGGTCAGTATTGCTGAGATTATGAGTTCTGCGATAGAATTTGTTGAGATAACAGTAGCTAATAGTTTCTGGATATTTCCATCAAAAACATTTCCAAAGAGGAAGAAGATACCGCCTAGTACAAATACAGTGTTGGTAAGTGAACCCAGTGCTCCAGCGAAGATAAGCCCCGCCTTGTTTTTGAGGAGTTTATAGACAAAGTATGGAGTTAAACCAATAAGAATGCGTGGTACAATCGCAATAACAAGGGAGTAGATGTTACCGTTTGGTACAAATGGAGAGAAAAGGTAGCTGGTTGGGAGAATCGTGATTGTATTGACTGTCAAGCTAATCATTCCCATCAAGAAACCTAAGATGGCCCCAATCCGTGGTCCGTAGATGATACTAGCAATGATGACTGGAATATGGACAATGGTCGGTTTAATTGGAAATGGCAAGACATTAAAGACAATAGAGCTCAGCAGATGAATGACGATCATGCTGGCAAAAAAGATAGCAATTGGAGCAATATTAGAGCGTTTGTTCATGAAGTTTTTCCTTTATCTGTTGTAAAATAGTATCAAGATCAGCAAGAGCACCCCGTCCTACATCGCCACAGGCCAGTAGCGAATCTTTAGGAGAAATAATTGTATAACCATAATCTTCTAAAGTTTTAAGATTAGCTTGGGTCGCAGGATGATCATACATCTTTGTGTTCATAGCTGGAGCTAATAGTTTGGGTACAAAGTGTGGCAAAGCAAGAGCAGTAGCAGTCACCATATTATCAGCCAAACCGTGCGCGACTTTCGCAATCGTATTAGCGGTTGCAGGGGCAAGGATAAACAAGTCTGTTTCTTTTCCTAGCTCGATATGATTGACTTTATCAGGATAAGGTTCCTGCATAAGATCGAGATGTACGGTATTTTGAGATAAGACTTGAAGGGTTAAAGGTTGAATAAAGGCAGTCGCAGCCTGGGTCATGAGTACAGTAACAGAATGTCCCTGTTTCTTCAAGTTATTAACCAAATCAGCAGCCTTGTAAGAGGCGATAGAGCCTGTAACAGCGAGTGTAATACGAGCCATAACTTTCCTTTCTAACGATCAAATCCTTGAATTCTTTCCACTAACAAGTCAGCAATTTCTTGTTTGCTAGCAGCAATCTGATAATCTTTTTCCTCTACTAGATAAGCCAGGTGTTGATCAGCATTAATCTGAGTGAGGTCATTAGCGACAATCAAATCAGCTTGATTCTTTTCAAGACTTTCTCTAGCAATTTGAATCAGATACTCCTTAGTAACATCGACAAGGAGTTTAAAGCCAATGAGATGGATACTTGGATTCCATTCTTTAACAAGAGAGATGATCTTTGGATTTTTCTTGAGAAATAGGACTTGCACCTCATCCTTTGAGGAGATCTTCGTTTCCATATTTTTCTTATGTAAAAACTCACTTAAATCTTGGCTCGCTTGAACTTGGTCAAGACCTGTCATGTAAACTGGGCTGTAGTCAGAAACAGCCATTGAATGGATCAAGACTTGATAATCAGGGACAATCCGTTTCATCTCTTGGAGTAAATCGGAAGTGTTTTTGATTTCAATCATAGTCAAATTCGGGTGTAGTTCTGGTTTTAGTGCTTGTCGCGTAGTAATTAGACAAACTTGGTGACCAGCTTTTAGTAAAGTCTCAGTTATTACTTTACCAAGTCTACCAGTAGAGTGATTGGTAACGGAGCGAACTTGATCTATTGCTTCGCTTGTACCACCAGATGTAACTAAAATTTTCATAGAACTATTGTACAAAAAAATGAGCAGTAAGTAAAATGAAAGCGATAAAATATTATGTGAAATCCTAACTTTAATCTATAGTTAAAATCTATAAAGGCATATAAAAATTTAAATAGTAGCCGATAAATCCTTTGAGGACGCTATATTTACGAACGTTATAAAGCTTTATGTCTGTTAAAAATCTTGTTTTGTGTTATAATGAATTAACACATTTGAGGTAGAGGAGTTTGTTATGAAAACAGATATTGAAATTGCACAGAGTATCGAGTTAAAACCAATCGTTGATGTTGTAGAGAAACTTGGTATCTCTTACGATGATTTGGAGTTGTACGGAAAATATAAGGCTAAACTAAGCTTTGATAAGATTCGTGAAGTTGAAAGCAATCCAGTTGGTAAATTGATCCTGGTTACAGCTATCAACCCAACACCTGCTGGTGAAGGAAAGTCAACTATTACCATCGGACTTGCTGATGCTTTGAATAAGATTGGTAAGAAAACGATGATTGCTATCCGCGAACCTTCTCTTGGTCCTGTAATGGGAATTAAAGGAGGTGCAGCTGGTGGTGGTTATGCTCAAGTACTACCAATGGAAGATATCAACCTTCACTTTACTGGAGATATGCACGCTATTACAACTGCAAATAATGCTCTCTCTGCCTTGATTGACAATCACTTGCACCAAGGAAATGAGCTAGGAATTGACCAACGTCGTATTCTCTGGAAACGTGTTGTTGACTTAAACGACCGTGCTCTTCGTCATGTAACTGTTGGACTCGGTGGTCCTCTTAATGGTATTCCTCGCGAAGATGGATTTGATATCACTGTAGCTTCAGAAATCATGGCTATCCTTTGCTTGGCAACTGACATTGAAGATTTGAAACGTCGTTTGGCAAATATCGTCATCGGTTACCGTTATGACCGTACACCTGTTTCAGTGGGTGATCTACAGGTTGAAGGTGCCTTAGCATTGATTTTGAAGGATGCTATCAAACCTAACTTGGTTCAAACAATTTATGGAACACCTGCCTTTGTACATGGTGGACCATTTGCCAATATCGCCCATGGCTGTAACTCAGTTTTGGCAACGAAAACGGCTCTACGTTTAGCAGATTACACAGTGACAGAAGCTGGCTTTGGTGCAGACCTTGGTGCAGAGAAGTTCCTGGATATCAAGACTCCAAACTTGCCAACAGCTCCAAGTGCAGTAGTCATTGTAGCGACTCTTCGTGCCCTTAAAATGAATGGTGGAGTTGCTAAAGATGCTCTGACAGAAGAGAATGTAGAAGCTGTTCGTGCAGGATTTGCAAACTTGAAACGTCATGTTGAGAATATCCGTAAGTTCGGTATTCCAGCAGTTGTTGCTATTAACGAGTTCGTATCTGATACAGAAGCTGAAATCGCAGCTTTGAAAGAACTTTGTGCTTCAATCGATGTTCCAGTTGAATTAGCAAGCGTATGGGCCGATGGAGCAGAAGGTGGAGTAGCTCTAGCTGAAACTCTCGTCAAAACGATTGACGAAAACCCAGCTAACTATGCACGTTTGTATGACAATGACCTTTCAGTACAAGAGAAGATTGAAAAGATTGTCACTGAAATCTATCGTGGAAGCAAAGTAAACTTCGAGAAGAAAGCTCAAACTCAAATCGCAGAAATCGTACAAAATGGTTGGGACAAATTGCCAATCTGTATGGCTAAAACTCAATACAGTTTCTCAGATAATCCAAATGCTCTTGGAGCCCCTGAAAACTTTGAAATTACTATTCGTGAGTTAGTACCAAAATTGGGTGCAGGCTTTATCGTTGCTCTTACTGGTGACGTTATGACCATGCCTGGACTTCCAAAACGCCCAGCAGCTCTCAACATGGATGTTGAAAGTGATGGTACAGTTCTAGGTTTATTCTAATAAGAAAATTTAAAGACAAGCTCAACATTGAGTTTGTCTTTTTTGGGATTACTAAAAAATCTCCTAGAAAGTAACTAGGAGATTTGTATTTTATTTCATAGTTGGGAAGAGCAATACATCACGGATAGTAGTTGTATCAGTGAGGAGCATGCAGAGACGGTCGATACCGATTCCCAAACCACCTGTTGGTGGCATACCGTATTCAAGTGCTTCGATGTAGTCGTAATCAATGCCTGTTGCTTCGTCGTCACCAAGCTCTTTGGCTTTGGCTTGAGCTTCGAAACGGCTAAGCTGGTCGATTGGGTCGTTGAGCTCAGTAAAGGCATTTCCGTATTCTTTAGTCATGATGAAGAGCTCGAAGCGGTCTGTAAAGCGCTCATCTTCTGGATTTTTCTTAGCAAGTGGTGATACAGCTACTGGGTGACCATAGACAAAGGTAGGTTGAATCAATGTTTCTTCAACAAATTCTTCAAAGAAAGCATTGATGATATGACCAACTTCAGTGTAGTGTTTTTCAACTGGAACTTTCTTCTCAGCTGCGATTGCCTTAGCTTCTTCGAAAGTCATATCTTTCCAGAAATCAACACCTGTAATTTCTTTGATTGCATCAACCATGTGTACACGTTTAAATGGTTCGTTGATTTTGATTTCAGTTCCTTGGTAGTTGACTGGGCCGTCGCCTTTGACTGATTTAGCAGCGTGTTGGATAATGCCTTCAGTTAAGTCCATAATGTCTTGGAAGTCTGCATAAGCTTGGTAAACTTCGATAGAAGTGAACTCAGGGTTGTGGGTAGCGTCCATTCCTTCGTTACGGAAGATACGGCCAATCTCATAAACACGTTCCATACCACCGACGATAAGACGTTTCAAGTGAAGCTCAGTCGCGATACGAAGCACCATATCAATGTTTTGTGCATTGTGGTGAGTGATAAAAGGACGAGCAGCAGCACCACCAGCTTCGTTATGAAGAACAGGTGTTTCCACTTCAAGGAAGCCTTTTTGGTCAAGGTAACGACGGATTTCAGAGATGATTTTTGAGCGAGTAACAAAGCGTTCAAAGCTTTCACGGTTTGAAATCAAATCAAGGTAACGTTTACGATAGATTGTTTCAACGTCTGTTAAACCGTGGAATTTCTCAGGCAATGGACGAAGGGCTTTGGACAAGTGAGTGATATGTGTAGCCTTGATAGAGAGTTCTCCCATATCTGTACGCATCACTTCACCTTCAACACCAAGGAAGTCACCGAGGTCAGCCTTTTTAAAGATTTCGTAGTTTTCTTCACCAACAGCGTCTTTACGAACATAGATTTGAATTTGACCTTCGCGGTCTTGAAGGTGGGCAAATCCAACTTTACCTTTACCACGCTTTGTTACCAAACGTCCAGCGATAGTAGCAGTCTCGTTTAAATCGTGTAGTTGTTCTTTGTCAAGGTCAGCATATTTATCTTTTAATTCTTGTGAGTTAGCAGTGCGTTCAAATCGTTTACCGAATGGATCGATTCCTTGTTCGCGGAGCGCAGCCATTTTTTCACGGCGAACGATCTGCTGGTCATTTAGTTCTTCCATATGTTCTGTTGACATTTTTTCCTCCTAGTTTTTACTCAATTCTTGATACGATGAGTCTTTTTTGCGATACTCCCATTTTATCATAAAAGTCAAATAAATTCACGGATATTCTACAAAATCTAAAAAGAACTTAACAGCGATTGTTAAGTTCAGTTCTAATTTTGATAAGAAGTGTCGTTCCAGACTAAGAGGTTAAAGTTTTTAAAGTCTTTGGTTTCGAGAATTGTAACACTGGCATTTGCTAGACCCCCATCTTTTCTAAGTAGCGGAGTATCATATCCTAGAAGAGTTCGAATACTGGCTGTGAGATTGGCTCCGTGACCAACAATCATGACATGTTCAAAAGGTTTGGACTCTAATGATTTGACAAATTGAGTGGTACGCTGAGTTGTTTGATAGACAGACTCTGCACCAAACAAAGTCGAATCAAACTTAGCTAGATTGGTACGAAAAGCTTTTAATTGCTCGGGATAGATGGCTTCTAAGGTTGCAAATTTTGCTCCTTCAAGTTTCCCGAGTTGCCACTCTCTTAGAGAGGCTATTTCTACTAAAGGACAGCTGTCTTTCAGTTGACTTTGGATAATTTGAGCAGAAGTTTTAGCCCGAGGAAGATCACTAGAATAAATCACATCAAATGGAGTTTCTTGGAGATATTGGCCTAATTTTTTTAAGGTTTCAATGGATTCCTCAAGGAGTGGAGAGTCCCCGCTTGCTCCTTGAAAACGTCCCTCAAGATTCCAAAGTGTTTTACCGTGACGAATAAAATAGAATTTCATGTGTTACTTGCCTCCAAGATATCTGCAAATTCAGCTTTAACAAAGGTTGCTAGATCTTGAGGGTTGATAATGATACTATGACCTACTTCCCCTGCGGAAACAATCATTTCCTCCAGTTTAATAGCAGTTTGATCGATAAAGATAGGATAGTTATGTTTTTGACGAATCCCAACTGGATTATTGGCGCCGTGGATATAGCCTGTTGTTTTTTCTAGGTCTTTTTGTGGAATCATGCTGACTTTCTTATTACCAGAAATCTTAGCCAGTTTCTTTTCAGAAAGATGTTCAGTGATAGGAAGGATGCCGATAATGGGTCCAGTCTTATCTCCCAGAAGTGCTAGAGTCTTAAAAATCTGATTCTTTTCATAACCTTGAGGCATCTCACCTTCCAGGGCATTAATTTGAATACCTGTATGGTTTATTCCTGCCTTGGTTAAAATTTGTTGGACCAAGGTTTTCTTGACTTTTACTTTTTTTCCCATTATTTATACTTATCCTCCAATTGACTCATCCAGATTCCCAACCAAATCCCTAGGGCAAAGAAGAAAGCAATCAGTACATATGAAACTAGTGACAAACCACTGTAACTGATACTTTCAGCATTACCAGCGTTTGGAATAAGGATCAAGAGTGTACTTGATAGTACGATTCCAATGATAAAATGATACACACGTGAGTGATAAAGGCGAAGAGCATAGTCCATGAATTTAGAGAAAATAATCAGAGTGATAAGAAGTCCGATCCCAATTGGTAAGAAGGTTCCAAACAAATCAAAAGTCTTGAACCCTGTTAACATAGGGCCATAAAGGCCAAGAATCAAGAGAAGATTGGAAGGACTAAGCCCAGGAACCAAAATCCCAAGAGCCAATAAACAACCAGCCAGTGTAAAGTTAAGGAAGCTTGCAGATAGAGAACCAACTACAAAATTCAAGGCATAGAGGGCGATTCCTGAGATGATGAAGGTTGCCCAAAACCATATGTGGTCAACCTTGTCTCTATCAGAGTCACGAGTTGATTCTTTGACAAGACTTGGGATGGTACCAATGATAGCTCCAGCAAAACTCCACAATACATACACTTGATAATTCTCTAAAAGATACTCGATTGGATAGGAGAAAAGTCCGATACCTAGAAGCATTCCAATGCCGACAGGAAGGAAAAAGAGTACATCTTCTTTTAAATTCTTAAAAGGATGGGCAAGAAATCGAATCATTCTCTCATAAATTCCCAAGATAGCGGCAAGAACGCCACCAGAAATCCCTGGTAGAATGAAACCTAGGGCAATTACAATTCCCTTAATAATTTTTGATAACCATGATAACATAGAGGTCCTCCGAGATTCATATTCTAAATAGATAAAACAGTGATTTAATACTGAAAAATAAAGAAAAGCAAGCAGAAAGCAATGTCTGACTTGCTTATTGTGATAGTGATTAAGGATTTAAAAACAATTTTCTAAAGGTTTCTTCCTTGTTCTTTGATGAAGAAATAAGGTTCAAATCGAGGTGATGTTCAAATCCACCAAGATTTCCATGTGAAGTGTATTGGTGAAGGTCATAGCTAAGATCTGTTTTTGGAGCACTTTCATAGTAACCTGAGTTGGTTCCATAGGAAGGTATCCAGATAACTGAATAATTTTCAACGCTGATACTATGTTCCTCCATAAAGTAAACACCAACATAGATACCGATATTTTTTGCACCCAATGAAGCTAATTTAGCACGAAAGGCCTCAACACCCTGGTTCATGTCAGACATAGTCTTTTCTTCAACATCTAACCAATAGTAGCTCGGGTTGTAAGGGGAAGCAGCGTTATAAAAGGCTTCAGCAGCTTTTTCCATTTCTTCGACATTTTTTCCAGCTACATAGGCATAAACAGCGACTGGAACATTTCGTTTTTGAAATTCTGTGATATGTTCTTTATAAGCCTTATCAACACCATTTTTGAATGAAGCGTCATTTTCAACAGAAACTTGAGCTCCACTATGAACCCGAACGATTGCACCTGAAATATTTTGAGTTAAGGTGTCATAATTGATCTCTGATGGTCTTTGCCAGCCAGAAACATCAATAATCGGCTTGTTGATATTATGTAAAGCTTGAGTTTCTACTTGAACTGGATTTTGCTTTGTTTTGACTGGATGGTCTTCAAACTTGGGTCTATTGATAATTAAAATACCCACGAGAGTAGCTAATACAGTAAAAATAAAAACAGGATTTATTTTCTTTCTCATACTTTTATAGTGTATCGTAAATGGTGAAAAAAATCAAAAAAAAATACTCGAAATCATCTAGAGAATGCGATGTTTTAAAGCATTTGCCCTCTTTTGTGTTTGAAAAAGCAAATTTATGATATAATATAAGGGAATTTCTATAGAAAAGAGAAAAATATGGCAAATTATGCAGTTATTTTAGCAGCGGGTAAAGGTACTCGTATGAAATCAGATCTACCAAAAGTCATGCACAAGGTTGCAGGAATTTCAATGCTTGAGCATGTTTTTCGTAGTGTAGGGGCCATCAATCCTGAAAAAACAGTTACGGTTGTGGGTCATAAGGCAGAACTTGTGGAGCAAGTTTTAGCTGGTCAAACTGATTTTGTAAGACAGTCTGAGCAATTAGGAACTGGTCATGCGGTTATGATGGCTGAGCCAATTCTTGAAGGACTTTCTGGACAAACATTGGTTATTGCTGGTGATACACCACTCATTACTGGTGAAAGTCTAAAGAACTTGATTGATTTCCACGTTAATCACAAGAACGTAGCTACAATCCTAACTGCAGAAGCTGAAGATCCATTTGGTTATGGGCGTATTGTTCGTAACGAGAATGCTGAAGTGCTTCGTATCGTGGAGCAGAAGGATGCGACTGATTTTGAAAAACAAATCAAGGAAATCAATACAGGAACCTATGTCTTTGATAATGCTCGTCTCTTTGAAGCTTTGAAGAATATCAACACCAACAATTCCCAAGGCGAATACTACATTACTGATGTCATCGGCATTTTCCGTGAAGCTGGAGAAAAAGTCGGAGCCTATACTCTGAAAGACTTTGATGAAAGTCTCGGAGTTAATGACCGTGTTGCCCTTGCGACAGCTGAAGGCATCATGCGTCGTCGCATTAATCAAGCACATATGGTCAATGGAGTTAGTTTTGTGAATCCTGAAGCTACTTACATTGACATCGATGTTGAAATTGCTCCAGAAGTTAAAATTGAAGCGAATGTAACCCTCAAAGGTTCTAGTAAGATTGGTGCAGGAACTGTTTTGACTAATGGAACTTATATTGTTGATAGTACAGTAGGTTCTAGTGTTGTAATTACCAACTCGATGATTGAAGAAAGCACGGTTGCTGATGGTGTAACAGTTGGACCTTATGCTCATATCCGTCCAGGCTCAAGCCTTGCAAAAGATGTACATATCGGGAACTTTGTTGAAGTCAAAGGTTCAAGCATCGGTGAAAATACTAAAGCTGGTCATTTAACTTACATTGGAAACTGTGAAGTTGGTAGTGATGTCAACTTCGGTGCAGGAACCATTACTGTAAATTACGATGGTCAACACAAGTTTAAAACAACTATTGGTAACAATGTTTTCGTTGGTTCAAATTCAACCATCATTGCTCCAGTAGAGCTTGGAGATAATTCTCTTGTTGGAGCAGGTTCAACCATTACTAAGGATGTTCCAGCTGATGCCATTGCTATTGGACGAGGTCGCCAAATTAATAAGGACGAATATGCAACTCGCCTCCCTCATCATCCTAACAATAAATAGGAGCTAACGATGGAATTTGAAGAAAAGACGCTTAGTCGTAAAGAAATTTATAAAGGACCTATTTTTCAGCTAGTTCAAGATCAGGTTGTACTACCTTCTGGAAAAGGTACTGCGCAACGTGATTTGATTTTCCACAATGGGGCAGTTTGTGTCCTTGCAGTCACTCCAGAAAATAAGATTGTTCTTGTTAAACAATATCGCAAGGCAATTGAAAAAGTCTCTGTTGAAATTCCTGCAGGTAAGCTTGAAGTAGGTGAAAATGCAGATCCAGAAGCTGCAGCACTTCGTGAATTAGAAGAAGAAGCAGCCTATACTGGTAAATTAAGCCTTCTCTATGATTTTTACTCTGCGATTGGATTTTGTAACGAGCGCTTAAAACTTTACTTGGCAAGTGATTTGACAAAAGTTGAAAATCCTCGTCCTCAGGATGAAGATGAGACTTTAGAGTTACTTGAAGTCAGTCTTGACCAAGCTAAAGAACTGATCCAGTCAGGTGATATTTGTGATGCCAAGACTATCATGGCTATTCAGTACTGGGAATTACAAAAAAATAGTGGAGGAACCCATGGGTAAACCTTTATTGACAGATGAAATGATTGAACGTGCCAATCGAGGAGAGGACATCTCAGGGCCTCCCTTGCTAGATGATGAGGAAACTAAGATTTTACCGACTTCTTCTCAAAATTTTGGCTATTCGCGAACCAAAGATCATGGTTTTAGCCAGGATACACTGACCATCGAAGTTGAACCTTCTATTCACAAAAGTCGTCGGATTGAAAATACTAAGAGAAATGTCTTTAATTCTAAATTAAACAAGATTCTTTTTGCAGTTATTTTTCTCTTGATTTTGTTAATTCTAGCAATGAGATTTATTTAAGGGGTCTATCATGAAAATTGGAATTATTGCAGCTATGCCAGAAGAGCTAGTTTACTTGATTCAACACTTGGACGAAGCCAGTGAAGAAAAGGTTCTGGGACATAGCTATCATACTGGTAAGATTGGTTCTGTTGAGCTCGTACTTGTAGAGAGTGGTATTGGTAAAGTCATGTCTGCGATGAGTGTCGCTATCTTAGCGAATCACTTTCAAGTCGATGCAGTGATTAATACTGGTTCTGCTGGTGCAGTGGCAAGTGGAATCGCAGTAGGGGATGTAGTGATTGCAGACAAGCTTGCCTACCACGATGTTGATGTGACTGCCTTTGGCTATGATTACGGTCAAATGGCTCAACAGCCTCTCTATTTTGAATCAGACAAAAAGTTTATCAGCTTGATTCAAGAGAGTTTGTCTAAACTGGACCAAACTTGGCATTTAGGTTTGATTGCGACAGGTGACAGTTTTGTTGCTGGAGAAGATAAAATCAAAGCGATAAAAGAACATTTCCCTCAAGTTCTTGCTGTAGAGATGGAAGGAGCAGCTATTGCTCAAGCAGCTCATGCTTTGAACCTTCCTTTCTTAGTCGTTCGTGCCATGAGTGACAATGCAAACCATGAAGCATCCGTTTCCTTTGATGAATTTATCGTAGAAGCAGGACGTCGTTCTGCCCAGGCCCTAATGACGCTTTTGCAGTCTATAAAGGATTAATAGAAGAATTACTGAGAGTGGGACAGAAATCGGTAATTCGTTAGAATTCGATTTCGT
>NZ_JVKV01000070.1 GCF_001072375.1 Streptococcus pseudopneumoniae | reverse complement strand
TTTACAGCCCTACTCAACTGTGCGGAGGTGGGACGACGAAATCGTATTCTAACGAATTACCGATTTCTGTCCCACTCTCAGTTTTTTTGATGAAAGATGCTAATAAATATTCACAAAAATCCTTATATATGATAAAATAATACAATCTTATAAATTGGGAGATGAATGATGAATATTTTTAGAACCAAAGACGTTAGTCTAGGTAAGACAGAAATGCATCGCCATTTAAAACTATGGGACTTAATTCTCTTGGGAATTGGTGCTATGGTGGGAACAGGTATTTTTACGATTACAGGAACTGCTGCAGCAACATTAGCAGGACCTGCCCTTGTGGTATCGATTGTAATTTCTGCTATCTGCGTATCCTTATCTGCACTCTTTTTTGCAGAATTTGCTTCTCGTGTTCCTGCAACGGGTGGAGCCTATAGTTATTTATATGCAATTTTGGGTGAATTCCCAGCCTGGATTGCAGGTTGGCTGACTATCATGGAATTTATGACAGCTGTTTCTGGTGTCGCTTCAGGTTGGGCGGCCTATTTTAAGGGTTTGCTTAGCCATTATGGAATTTCCTTGCCGCAAGCCTTCAATGGAACTTTTAATCCTGAACATGGTACTTATATTGATCTTTTACCGATTTTAGTAATTCTACTTGTTACAGGCGTTGTACTTTTAAATTCGAAAGCAGCTCTTCGTTTTAATTCTATTCTTGTTGTTTTAAAATTTTCTGCTCTTGCCTTATTTATTCTAGTTGGTATTTGGTACATTAAACCTGAAAATTGGTCAGATTTTGCACCATTTGGTTTTGGTCAAATTTATGGTGGAAGTACTGGAATTATGGCAGGTGCTTCACTGATGTTCTTTGGATTCTTAGGGTTTGAGTCCATTTCTATGGCAGTTGACGAAATTCAAAGTCCACAAAAGAATATTCCACGTGGGATTGTTTTATCCTTAACCATTGTAACCATTCTGTATGCCTTGGTTACCTTGATATTGACAGGTATCGTTCATTATAGCAAGCTCAATGTTGATGATGCAGTGGCTTTTGCTCTGAGAAGTATTGGTATTGGTTGGGCAGCTAATTATGTTTCACTCGTTGCAATTTTTACTTTGATTACGGTATGTATTTCCATGACTTACGCCTTGTCTCGAATGATTTATAGTTTGGCACGTGATGGGCTCATGCCTCAGAGTTTCAAACAAGTGACTAAGACCAGTCGTGTCCCTAAGAATGCAACTATTTTAACAGGTGTTGTTTCAGCGATTGCAGCGGGGATCTTCCCTCTAGCAAGTATCGCAGCCTTTCTCAATATTTGCACCTTAGCCTATCTTATTCTCCTAGCCTATGGGATCATCAAATTGAGAAAAGATAAGGGTATGCCCAAAGAGGGAGAATTTAAAACACCCCTAGTTCCTTTTTTACCAATCTTGTCTATTCTGATCTGCCTTTCATTTATGCTTCAATATACCCTTGAAACATGGATGGCATTTGGACTAGCTTTATTAATAGGCGTTATTATTTACTTTGTTTATGGATATAACCATTCGACTGTAGCTGAAAATGAATAAAGAAAAAAATCGCGAAATTCGCGATTTTTCGATTTTTTATAACTTCTCGTTAACAAAACGAACGAAGCGATTCCACCAAACTTTTAAGAAGAAGGCTTTTTCGACATTTTTTTCTGCGACCATCTCAAAACTAGGTTTGTCAGTTGTAATGTATCCTTGACCAACTAGATCCTTGTCTTCATAAGTCAAATGTCCAACGACAGTTCCTGCCTCTAGTGGAGCAGTGTGTTCAGTAGTGTCCGCTGAGTAGGTAATAGTTGATTGTGTACGACTACCAAGACGTTGTACGATTTTGATATCTTCTTTGGCGACAGCTGTAACTGTATCTTCCTTCCCATCTAATACAGGCGATTTACTATCTTCATAACTCTCTCCTTGTTTGACAATTGTCTGAAGAGCAAAGTTTGATGAGATGTAATCTAAAATAGAAGAAGTAGCTGTGAAGCGTGCATATGGATTAGTATCTTGGTTGTCAGCGTTTAAGACAACTGTGATGATGCGCATTCCTTTTTCTACAGTCGTACCTACAAAGGATGCTCCAGCTTTATCAGTCGTACCAGTTTTAAGTCCATCAACACCACCACGATAGGCAGGCATTCCTTCCAACATATAGTTGGTAGAATGAATTGTCATCCCTGCAAAAGTAGAAGAAGGTTTCTTGGTGATTTCTAAAACTTGAGGATACTTGAGGATGAGATTGCGAGCAACGACAGCAACATCATAAGCGCTCAATTTGTTTTCATCATCTTTCTTTGAACCAGGATAGATATTAGTGCCAAGAGTTTCATTGTTGAGCCCTGTTGTGTTGACGAGTGTAGCGTCTTGAATTCCCCATTCTTGTAGTTTTGCCTTCATCATATCTACAAAGTCCTTCTCAGAACCGGCAATTTTTTCAGCTAAAGCGATAGCAGCACTGTTAGCGCTAGATACCAAAGTTGCTTCTAGCAACTCTTCGACAGTGTAATTTCTAGCTTCCATGGGAACATTACTAGCCGCAGAATTAGTTGTCAACTGGTAGGGGTAATCAGAAATTTCTACAGGAGTAGAAAGAGAGATTTTCCCCTGTTCCAAGGCTTCGTAAACGAGATATACGGTAAGCAATTTGCTAATAGAAGCAATTTCAACAGGTTGAGTAGCATCCTTTTCGTATAATATCTTACCGCTATTAGCTTCAACAGCAATGGCATGTTTTGCTGCTACATCAAAATCCTGGGCAAAAACCGTAGTAGCGGAACCAAACGAAATAAGTGTTAATAGTGTTAAAAATAATTTCTTCATAGTAATTGTATTCTATCATAAAGACAAAAAATATTCTTGTTTTTATAATGTAGGTTATCAATCTTTTTTGAAATATGGTAAAATAGGAAAAAGAGGAGGTGGCTTATGTTTCGGAGAAATAAATTATTCTTCTGGACCACTGAGATATTATTAATAACCCTTATTTTCTACTTATGGAGAGAAATGGGTGCTATTATTACACCCTTTGTCAGTGTTGCAAATACGATCATGATTCCTTTTTTATTGGGAGGATTTTTGTATTACCTAACCAACCCAATTGTTATCTTTTTAGAGAAGGAATGCAAGATCAATCGCATCATTGGGATTTTGTTAACCCTTTGTGCCTTAATTTGTGCAATCGTACTTAGTTTTGTCTATCTGCTACCGATTTTGATTAATCAGTTGAGTAGCCTAATCTATTCGAGTCAAAACATTTATGGTCGTCTTCAAGATTTAGTCATTGAGTTATCAAAACATCCAGCCCTGCAAAATCTAGATATTCAACAAACTATTCAACAACTAAATCTCTCATATGTTGATATTTTGCAAAATATCTTGAACAGTGTGACAAATAGTGTTGGCAGTGTTCTCTCTGCACTCGTAAGCACTGTATTGATTATCATCATGACACCAGTCTTCTTGATTTACTTCCTACTTGATGGTCATAAATTTTTACCGATGCTAGAAAGAACTGTATTAAAACGAGATAAATTGAACATATCTGGTTTATTGACAAACCTAAATACAACTATTTCTCGTTACATTAGTGGAGTGTCTATAGATGCAGTTATTATTGGATGTTTAGCTTTTATCGGTTATAGTGTGATTGGTCTAAGATATGCCTTGGTCTTCGCCATTTTTTCTGGATTGGCTAATTTGATTCCCTATGTAGGACCAAGCATTGGCTTGATTCCAATGATTATTTCAAATCTCTTCACCGATCCTCATAAAATGATTATTGCTGTCATTTATATGTTGATTATTCAGCAAGTTGATGGAAATATTTTATATCCACGTATTGTGGGTGGGGTTATGAAGGTTCATCCGATTACTATTTTAGTCTTGCTTTTATTATCAAGTAATATTTATGGTGTGATTGGGATGATTGTTGCTGTTCCAACCTATTCCATTTTAAAAGAGATTGCTAAATTCTTAGCTCGATTGTATGAAAATCATAAGGAAGCACAAGAAGTTGAAAAGCATCTATCAGAATAAAGATGTCGGGATAAAAAATCCCGACCTTTTTTGATCATTGCATCTTTGGCACTGTAGTTGATCAAACTTTTTATTAGTTTTAAAACTCTCTAATCTCTTATGATGAAACTTTAATTTTTCTATACATAATTTTTACAAACAACTGAATGATTGGAGTCTTTCGGGGCTGAAAATAGGAAATTCAGACTTGGGTTATCGGATTATGGTCTATCGCCTTTTGCTAAAATAAGCCTATTTATAGATATTTTAAATAAATTGGTAGAGGAAGTAGAGCGAGAATAAGAATAATTCACAAAAACTTTGTAAAACACTTGCAATTTAGCTGAAATTTGATAAAATAGTAAGGAAAGTTAGACTGTATTGCCTACTGTCTATCTATAAAATATATTTTATTGGAGGCTTTTACTCAAATGGCAAAAGAAAAATACGATCGTAGTAAACCACACGTTAACATTGGTACTATCGGACACGTTGACCACGGTAAAACTACCCTAACTGCAGCTATCACAACTGTTTTGGCACGTCGCTTGCCTTCAGCAGTTAACCAACCTAAAGACTATGCGTCTATCGATGCTGCTCCAGAAGAACGCGAACGCGGTATCACAATCAACACTGCGCACGTTGAGTACGAAACTGAAAAACGTCACTACGCTCACATCGACGCTCCAGGACACGCGGACTACGTTAAAAACATGATCACTGGTGCCGCTCAAATGGATGGAGCTATCCTTGTAGTAGCTTCAACTGACGGACCAATGCCACAAACTCGTGAGCACATCCTTCTTTCACGTCAGGTTGGTGTTAAACACCTTATCGTCTTCATGAACAAGATCGACTTGGTTGACGACGAAGAATTGCTTGAATTGGTTGAAATGGAAATCCGTGACCTTCTTTCAGAATACGACTTCCCAGGTGACGATCTTCCAGTTATCCAAGGTTCAGCTCTTAAAGCTCTTGAAGGTGACTCTAAATACGAAGACATCATCATGGAATTGATGAACACTGTTGATGAGTACATTCCAGAACCAGAACGTGACACTGACAAACCATTGCTTCTTCCAGTCGAAGACGTATTCTCAATCACTGGACGTGGTACAGTTGCTTCAGGACGTATCGACCGTGGTACTGTTCGTGTCAATGACGAAATCGAAATCGTTGGTATCAAAGAAGAAACTAAAAAAGCAGTTGTTACTGGTGTTGAAATGTTCCGTAAACAACTTGACGAAGGTCTTGCAGGAGATAACGTAGGTGTCCTTCTTCGTGGTGTTCAACGTGACGAAATCGAACGTGGACAAGTTATCGCTAAACCAGGTTCAATCAACCCACACACTAAATTCAAAGGTGAAGTTTACATCCTTACTAAAGAAGAAGGTGGACGTCACACTCCATTCTTCAACAACTACCGTCCACAGTTCTACTTCCGTACTACTGACGTTACAGGTTCAATCGAACTTCCAGCAGGTACTGAAATGGTAATGCCAGGTGATAACGTGACAATCGACGTTGAGTTGATCCACCCAATCGCCGTAGAACAAGGTACTACATTCTCTATCCGTGAGGGTGGACGTACTGTTGGTTCAGGTATGGTTACAGAAATCGAAGCTTAATTCGATTTAGTTCCCAGAAGAACAATTATTTAAGTCAGACACTAAAAGAATCTTGCTATGCAAGGTTCTTTTTTTGCGATCAAAAGTGAGAGAGTTCCTTTTTTACAATTTCATAAAATCATGGTAAAATGGTTAAATATTAAATTTGGAGAAAAATATGAAGTACAAGCGTATCGTATTTAAAGTGGGAACTTCATCCCTGACACATAAAGATGGAAGTTTATCTCGCAGTAAAGTAAAAGCTATCACACAACAGCTTGCAATGCTGCATGAAGCAGGTCATGAGCTGATTTTGGTGTCTTCTGGGGCTGTTGCAGCAGGTTTCGGAGCCTTAGGATTTAAAAAACGACCAACAAAGATTGCGGATAAGCAAGCTTCAGCAGCGGTTGGTCAAGGATTGCTTTTGGAAGAATATACAACAAATTTGCTCTTAAGACAGATTGTTTCAGCGCAAATCTTGCTAACTCAGGATGATTTTGTCGATAAGCGACGTTATAAAAATGCCCATCAAGCTTTGTCAGTCCTGCTTAATCGTGGTGCGATTCCTATTATCAATGAAAATGACAGTGTCGTTATTGATGAGCTCAAGGTCGGGGATAATGATACACTTAGTGCCCAGGTAGCTGCAATGGTGCAGGCAGATCTTTTGATCCTCTTAACAGATGTAGACGGTCTTTATACTGGTAATCCTAACTCGGATCCAAGAGCTAAACGTCTGGAGAGAATTGAGACCATCAATCGAGAAATTATTGATATGGCTGGTGGAGCAGGCTCATCTAATGGAACTGGTGGCATGCTGACTAAGATAAAGGCAGCGACCATTGCGACAGAGTCAGGAGTGCCGGTTTATATCTGTTCATCCTTGAAAGCTGATGCTATGATAGAGGCGGCAGAGAAGACCAAGGATGGTTCTTTCTTTGTTGCACAAGAAAAGGGACTTCGTACCCAGAAACAATGGCTAGCCTTTTATGCCAAAAGTCAGGGAGCAATTTGGGTTGATAAAGGGGCGGCAGAAGCCCTCTCTCAACATGGAAAGAGTCTCCTTTTATCAGGAGTTGTAGATGTTGAGAGCAATTTTTCTTATGGTGATATTGTAACGGTATTTGATAAGGAAACTGGAAAATCACTCGGAAAAGGTAGAGTGCAACTAGGTGCATCGGGGCTCAAAGATGTTCTTCGTTCTCAAAAAGCCAAGGGAGTTCTGATTCATCGTGATGACTGGATTTCTATCACTCCTGAAATCCAACTACTCTTTACAGAATTTTAGAGGTAAACTATGGTAAGTACACAAGAACAATTTGAACTGGTACAGGCAGTTAAAAAAACCATCAATACTGCTAGTGAAACAGTAAAAAACCAAGCCTTGCTAGCTATGGCCGATCACTTATTGACAGCTACTGAGGAGATTTTAGCAGCTAATGTTCGTGATATGGAAGCGGCTAAGGGGAAAATCTCAGATGTTATGTTGGATCGTCTTTATTTGGATGCAGGGCGTATAGAAGCAATGGCGACTGGTATTCGTGAAGTGGTTGCTTTACCAGATCCAATCGGTGAAGTCCTAGAAAGAAGTCAGCTTGAAAATGGTTTGGTCATTACTAAGAAGCGTGTGGCTATGGGGGCTATTGGTATTATCTATGAAAGTCGTCCAAATGTGACTTCTGATGCAGCTGCCCTTGCTCTCAAGAGTGGAAATGCGGTTGTCCTTCGTAGTGGTAAGGATGCCTTTCAAACAGCTCATGCCATTGTCACAGCTTTGAAGAAGGGCTTGGAGACTACTACCATTCATCCAGACGTCATTCAATTAGTAGAAGATACCAGTCGTGAAAGTAGTTATGCTATGATGAAGGCTAAGGATTATCTAGATCTGCTTATTCCTCGCGGAGGGGCTGGTTTGATCAATGCCGTGGTTGAAAATGCTATTGTACCAGTTATCGAGACAGGAACAGGGATTGTTCATGTCTACGTTGACAAGGATGCAGATGAAGTCAAGGCACTGTCTATTATCAATAACGCTAAAACTAGTCGTCCTTCAGTCTGCAATGCCATGGAAGTGCTGCTTGTTCATCAAGACAAGGCGGCAAGCTTCCTTCCTCGTTTGGAGCAAGTTCTGGTTGCCGATCGAAAAGAAGCTGGACTGGAACCGATTCAATTGCGTCTAGATGAGAAAGCTAGTCAATTTATTTCTGGGATAGCAGCGGAGTCACAAGATTTTGACACTGAGTTTTTAGACTATGTCCTAGCTGTAAAAGTAGTTTCTAGTCTTGAGGAAGCTGTAGAGCATATAGAAGTCCATAGCACCCATCATTCGGATGCGATTGTGACTGAAAATGCTGATGCCATAGCTTACTTTACAGATCAAGTGGACTCGGCAGCGGTTTATGTCAATGCTTCAACTCGTTTCACAGATGGTGGACAATTTGGTCTTGGTTGTGAAATGGGGATTTCTACTCAGAAATTACATGCGCGTGGTCCAATGGGCTTGAAGGAATTGACCAGCTACAAATATGTGGTTACTGGTGATGGACAGATAAGGGAGTAAAGAGATGAAGATTGGATTTATCGGTTTGGGAAATATGGGTGCTAGTTTAGCTAAGGTAGTCTTGCAGGCAAAAACTAGTCATCAGATTTTCCTTGCCAATCGTAGTCAAGCCAAGGTGGATACTTTTATTACCAACTTCGGTGGTCGGGCTTCTAGCAATGACGTAATCTTTGCAGAAGCAGATGTGATTTTTCTAGGAGTAAAGCCAGCTCAATTTTCTGAACTGCTTACTCAATATCAGTCAATCCTTGAGAAACGAGAAAGTATTCTTTTGATTTCTATGGCAGCTGGTTTAACCTTGGAAAAACTCGCTAGTCTTCTTCCAAGTCACCATAGGATTATTCGTATTATGCCTAATACCCCTGTTGCTATTGGGCAAGGAGTGATTAGTTATGCCTTGTCTGCAAATTGTCATCCAGAAGACAATGAACTATTTTGTCAACTGTTAGCCAAGGCTGGCCAATTAGTTGAATTAAGCGATGGTTTAATAGATGCAGCAACAGGGCTTGCAGGCTGTGGACCAGCCTTTGTCTATCTATTTATCGAAGCCTTGGCGGATGCAGGTGTTCAGACAGGATTGCCACGAGAAATGGCTCTGAAAATGGCGGCTCAAACAGTAGTTGGTGCAGGTCAAATGGTACTAGAAAGTCAGCAACATCCTGGAGTCTTAAAAGACCAAGTTTGCAGCCCTGGAGGTTCGACCATTGCTGGTGTAGCAAGTCTAGAAGAACATGCTTTTAGAGGAACCGTTATGGATGCTGTCAACCAAGCCTACAAAAAAACTCAAGAATTAGGCAAATAAGAGGTGAGCGTTAAAACTCAACCTCTTTTTTTCTTACAAAGAAGGAAATGAAAAAAGCTTTTCACAAATCCCTATTTTTTTGATAGAATAGAAGAGAGAAAAATAGAAATGAGTCAGACATGTCAAAAGGATTTTTAGTCTCTCTTGAGGGACCAGAGGGAGCAGGAAAAACAAGCGTTCTTGAAGCCCTAATCCCTATATTAGAAGATAGGGGAGTGGAAGTTTTAACAACCCGTGAACCAGGTGGGGTCTTAATTGGAGAAAAAATTCGCGAAGTTATCCTAGATCCTAGTCACACTGAAATGGATCCTAAGACTGAGCTTCTCCTCTATATTGCTAGTCGTCGACAACACTTGGTGGAAAAGGTCTTACCAGCACTTGCAGCTGGAAAACTGGTTATCATGGATCGCTTTATCGATAGTTCTGTTGCTTATCAGGGCTTTGGGCGTGGTTTAGATATCGATGCCATTGATTGGCTTAATGAATTTGCGACTGATGGACTGAAACCTGATTTGACTCTTTATTTTGATATTGAGGTCGAAGAGGGACTGGCACGTATTGCTGCCAACAGTAATCGGGAAGTCAATCGTTTGGACATGGAAGGTCTGGATCTACACCGAAAAGTCCGTCAAGGTTACCTTTCTCTTATTGAAAGAGAAGGAAATCGCATCGAAAAAATCGATGCTAGCCTACCACTTGATCAAGTGATTGAAAATACGCAGCAGCTACTTTTTGACAGGATGGGATTAAGGAGATGAAACAAGAGCAATTAAGAGCTTGTCAGCCTCTACAATTTGAACGTTTTGTTCATATCTTGGAGCAAGGGCAACTCAATCACGCCTATCTCTTTTCAGGTAATTTTGGAAGTTTAGAGATGGCCCTTTTCTTGTCTAAAAGTCTCTTTTGTAGTGAGAAAACTGGTATTTTTCCTTGTGAAAAATGTCGGAATTGTAAATTGATTGAGCAGGAAGAGTTTCCTGATGTGACCATAATTAAACCTCTGAATCAAGTCATTAAGACGGAGCGTATTCGAGAATTAGTTGGTCAATTTTCCCAGTCTGGTATTGAAAATCAACGTCAGGTCTTTATTATCGAGCAAGCGGAAAAAATGCATGTGAATGCTGCAAATTCACTCTTGAAGGTTATTGAAGAGCCACAAAGTGAGATTTATATTTTCTTTTTGACCGATGATGAGGAACAGATGTTACCAACGATTCGAAGTCGGACACAGATTTTCCAATTTAAGAAACAAGTCTCTACTTTAATGTCACAGCTTGAAGAGGCTGGTTTAGTAAAAAATAAAGCTAAGCTATTGGCTCAGTTTAGTCAATCGCAGGGAGAGGCTGATAAGCTTGTCCATCAAGCAGGATTTTGGACACTAGTAGATGAAAGTGAACGTTTCTTTTCGTGGCTTTTAGCCCATAAAAAAGAATCCTATTTGCAGGTTGCGAAACTAACGAGTTTGGCTGATGATAAAGAAAAGCAAGATCAAGTGCTCAGGATTTTAGAGGTACTAGCTGGTCAAGAGATTCTCAATGTTTCAGCTCGAAACATCTTGCAAAATCTCGTCCAAACTCGAAAAATGTGGCGGGCCAATGTTAGCTTTCAAAACGCTTTGGAATACCTGGTTTTACAAAAAAATTTAAAGTAAAGATAGATTATAGAAAGGGCTGTAATGAATAAAAAAGAATTATTTGATGCTTTAGATGACTTTTCACAGCAATTGTTGGTAACCTTGGCAGACGTCGAAGCTATCAAGAAAAATCTCAAGAGTTTGGTAGAGGAAAATACAGCTCTTCGTTTAGAAAATGATAAACTGAGAGAACGTTTGGGAGAGGTTGAGGAGACAGCTCCAGCTAAGACTAAACATGTAAGGGAAAATGTCCGTCGCATTTATGATGACGGTTTTCATGTTTGCCGTGACTTTTATGGTCAACGTCGGGAGCAAGATGCAGAATGTATGTTCTGTGATGAACTGTTGTTTAGGGAGTAAGTATGCAGATTCAAAAGAGTTTTAAGGGACATACTCCCTATGGTAAGCTTTATCTAGTCGCAACGCCAATTGGTAATCTAGATGATATGACTTTTCGCGCCATTCATACCTTGAAAGAGGTCGACTGGATCGCGGCAGAAGATACTCGTAATACTGGACTTTTGCTCAAGCATTTTGAGATCTCAACCAAGCAAATCAGTTTTCACGAACACAATGCCAAGGAAAAAATTCCTGATTTGATTGGTTTGTTGAAACAAGGTCAAAATCTTGCCCAAGTATCTGATGCAGGGATGCCTAGTATTTCTGACCCGGGTCATGATTTGGTTAAGGCTGCGATTGAAGAAGATATCGCAGTTGTCACGGTTCCAGGAGCTAGTGCAGGAATTTCTGCCTTGATTGCCAGCGGCTTGGCACCACAACCCCACATCTTTTATGGTTTTCTACCACGAAAGTCAGGCCAACAAAAGCAATTTTTCGAAGTCAAAGAAGCTTATCCAGAAACTCAGATTTTCTATGAATCTCCTCACCGTGTAGCGGATACACTGGAGAATATGCTAGAAGTCTATGGTGATCGCTCGGTGGTCTTGGTCAGAGAATTGACCAAAATCTTTGAAGAATATCAGCGTGGAACTATTACTGAATTATTAGAAAGTATTTCTCAAACACCTCTTAAAGGCGAATGCCTTCTCATTGTAGAAGGTGCTAGTCAAGAAGTAGAGGATAAGGATGAAGAGGATTTATTTTCTGAGATACAGGACCGCATTCAGCAAGGCATGAAGAAAAATCAAGCCATTAAGGAAGTTGCAAAGATTTACCAATGGAACAAAAGCCAGCTATACGCAGCTTATCACGAATGGGAAGACAATCAATCCAATGACTAAACAGGGAAGTTTGCCTTCTTCCCTTTTTTTGTTATACTAGAAGAAGAAAAAAATAGAAAGATTTGTGGGAGTGAAAAAGTCCGGGGGACTTTTTCAGCCTGAGCCTGAAAACTCGAAAGCGAGAAAAGTTCGGTTGGCTTTTTTTATGTGAATCTTTACTTCGCACTCCCAAAGAGGTATTAGTGTCGTGTCTCAATCTTATATCAATGTTATCGGTGCGGGCTTGGCGGGTTCTGAAGCAGCCTACCAAATCGCAGAGCGTGGTATTCCAGTTAAACTTTATGAAATGCGTGGTGTCAAGTCAACACCGCAACACAAAACTGACAATTTTGCAGAATTAGTGTGTTCTAATTCCTTGCGTGGAGATGCTCTTACAAATGCTGTCGGCCTCCTCAAGGAAGAAATGCGTCGCCTAGGTTCTCTTATCTTGGAATCTGCTGAAGCAACTCGTGTTCCTGCTGGTGGTGCCCTTGCGGTGGACCGCGATGGTTTCTCTCAAATGGTTACTGAAAAGATTGCCAACCATCCCTTGATTGAGGTCGTTCGTGACGAAATTACAGAATTGCCAACGGATGCTATTACAGTTGTAGCGACTGGACCTTTGACTAGTGATACCCTTGCTGAGAAAATTCACGCTCTTAATGGCGGTGACGGTTTTTATTTCTACGATGCTGCAGCGCCTATTGTGGATGTCAACACCATTGATATGAGCAAGGTTTATCTCAAATCTCGTTATGATAAGGGAGAAGCAGCTTATCTCAATGCTCCGATGACCAAACAAGAGTTTATGGATTTCCATGAAGCCTTGGTCAATGCAGAAGAAGCTCCGTTGAATTCTTTCGAAAAAGAAAAATACTTCGAAGGCTGTATGCCAATCGAAGTCATGGCTAAACGGGGTATCAAAACCATGCTCTATGGTCCTATGAAACCAGTTGGTTTGGAGTATCCAGACGATTACACAGGTCCTCGTGATGGAGACTTTAAAACTCCTTATGCGGTCGTTCAGCTTCGTCAGGACAATGCTGCAGGTAGTCTTTATAACATCGTTGGTTTCCAAACTCACCTTAAATGGGGAGAGCAGAAGCGTGTTTTCCAAATGATTCCAGGTCTCGAAAACGCTGAGTTTGTTCGCTATGGAGTCATGCACCGCAATTCATATATGGATTCACCAAATCTTCTTGAACAGACTTATCGTTCTAAGAAACAACCAAATCTCTTCTTTGCTGGTCAAATGACGGGTGTGGAAGGCTATGTTGAGTCAGCGGCATCAGGTCTAGTAGCTGGTATTAACGCAGCTCGTCTTTTCAAGGGAGAAAGTCCTGCTATTTTCCCAGAAACGACTGCAATTGGCAGTCTAGCCCATTACATCACCCATGCGGACAGTAAACACTTCCAACCAATGAACGTCAATTTCGGAATTATCAAGGAATTGGAAGGCGACCGCATTCGTGATAAGAAGGCTCGTTATGAAAAAATCGCAGAGCGTGCCTTGGCTGATTTGGAAAACTTTTTATCCGTTTAAAATTTTCAAAAGAATAACTCATGAGACTATAAAATTCTCAAAAAATGTGATAAAATAGTTTGAATAAAATAAAGGAGCGAAGTCAGGTGGAACCCAAATATAAACGTATTTTGATTAAGTTATCAGGTGAGGCCCTTGCTGGCGAACGTGGTGTCGGAATTGATATCAAAACAGTTCAAGCAATGGCTCAAGAAATTCAAGAAGTACATAACTTAGGTATTGAGATTGCCCTCGTTATTGGTGGAGGAAATCTCTGGCGTGGAGAACCTGCTGCAGAAGCTGGAATGGATCGTGTACAAGCAGACTATACAGGAATGCTTGGAACCGTTATGAATGCTCTTGTTATGGCAGATTCATTGCAACAAGTTGGTGTGGATACACGTGTTCAAACAGCCATTGCTATGCAACAAGTAGCAGAACCTTACGTTCGTGGTCGTGCCCTTCGTCATCTTGAAAAAGGACGCATTGTTATCTTTGGTGCGGGAATTGGTTCACCATACTTCTCAACAGATACAACAGCGGCTCTTCGTGCAGCTGAGATTGAAGCGGATGCTATCTTGATGGCTAAGAATGGTGTCGACGGCGTCTACAATGCTGATCCTAAAAAGGATAAGACAGCTGTTAAATTTGAAGAGTTGACTCACCGTGACGTGATTAATAAAGGTCTCCGTATCATGGACTCAACAGCTTCAACACTTTCAATGGACAATGATATTGACTTGGTAGTTTTCAACATGAACCAACCAGGAAATATTAAACGTGTTGTATTTGGTGAAAATATCGGAACTACAGTTTCAAATAATATCGAAGAAAAGGAATAAGAAATCATTATGGCAAACGCAATCGTAGAAAAAGCAAAAGAGAGAATGACCCAATCTCACCACTCACTTGCTCGTGAGTTTGGAAGTATTCGTGCTGGCCGTGCTAATGCTAGCTTGCTTGACCGCATCCAAGTTGAGTACTATGGTGTTGAAACACCACTTAACCAAATTGCTTCTATCACAATCCCAGAAGCGCGTGTCTTGTTGGTAACACCATTTGACAAATCATCTTTGAAAGATATCGAACGTGCTTTGAATGCTTCAGACCTAGGTATTACACCAGCTAACGATGGTTCTGTTATTCGCTTGGTAATCCCAGCTCTTACAGAAGAAACTCGTCGCGACCTTGCTAAAGAAGTGAAAAAAGTCGGTGAAAATGCTAAAGTTGCTATCCGTAATATCCGTCGTGATGCTATGGACGAGGCTAAGAAACAAGAAAAAGCAAAAGAAATCACTGAAGACGAATTGAAGACTCTTGAAAAAGATATTCAAAAAGCAACAGACGATGCTGTTAAACACATCGACGAAATGACTGCCAACAAAGAAAAAGAAATCTTGGAAGTCTAAGAAATAAACAGAAAAACTCAGTTGGCATTGCTGGCTGAGTTTTATTCGAAAGAAGGAAATATGAATACAAATCTTGCAAGTTTTATCGTTGGACTCATCATCGATGAAAATGACCGTTTTTACTTTGTTCAAAAGGATGGTCAAACATATGCCCTAGCTAAAGAAGAAGGTCAGCATACAGTTGGTGATACGGTCAAAGGTTTTGCTTACACAGACATGAAGCCAAAACTACGTTTGACAACTATAGAAGTGACTGCTACTCAGGAACAATTTGGTTGGGGAACAGTAACAGAGGTTCGTAAGGACCTGGGTGTTTTTGTTGATACAGGATTACCAGACAAGGAAATCGTTGTGTCACTAGATATTCTCCCTGAACTTAAAGAACTCTGGCCAAAGAAAGGTGATCGACTTTATATTCGTCTAGAAGTGGATAAGAAGGACCGTATCTGGGGAATCTTAGCTTATCAGGAAGATTTCCAACGATTGGCACGTCCTGCCTACAATAACATGCAGAATCAAAATTGGCCTGCCATTGTTTACCGTCTCAAATTATCAGGAACCTTCGTCTATTTACCAGAGAACAACATGCTTGGATTTATCCATCCAAGTGAGCGCTATGCAGAACCACGTTTGGGCCAAGTGCTAGATGCGCGTGTCATTGGTTTCCGTGAGGTTGACCGAACGCTTAATCTCTCTTTAAAACCACGTTCTTTTGAGATGTTGGAAAATGATGCGCAGATGATCTTGACTTATTTGGAAATCAATGGTGGCTTCATGACCTTGAATGATAAGTCATCACCAGATGATATCAAGGCTACTTTCGGTATTTCAAAAGGTCAATTTAAAAAAGCACTCGGTGGTTTGATGAAGGCTGGCAAAATCAAGCAAGATCAGTTCGGCACAGAGTTGATTTAGGAGGCTTATGAGAAAATCATTTTATACTTGGCTCATGACCGAGCGCAACCCTAAAAGCAATAGTCCCAAAGCAATTTTAGCGGACTTGGCCTTTCAGGAATCAGCTTTCCCAAAACATACGGATGATTTTGATGAAGTCAGTCGTTTTTTAGAGGAACATGCTAGTTTTTCCTTTAACTTAGGAGATTTTGACCGTATCTGGCAGGAATATTTAGAACATTAAGGCTACTAGATGGGGTTGGGGATAGTAATTTCTCAGCCTCTTTGCTATAATATAGTCATTCAGTTTATCTTTTATGAGGATTTTCCTTATTTTGACAAGTATCGTTTACCATTACGAATTGTCAGAGTGATAGGATTTTTGAAAGTTATTTCATACTTAAAAGAAAACAAAATGATAAAACGAAATAAGAGAATTAGAGAGGTTCTTTGTTTGAAGGAACATTCAATAGATATTCAACTGAGTCATCCAGATGACCTATTTCATCTTTTTGGGTCCAATGAGCGCCACCTTAGATTGATGGAGGATGAATTAGATGTCATCATCCATGCTCGTACAGAGATTGTTCAAGTCTTGGGAGCAGAGAATGCTTGTGAGGAAGCCCGCCAAGTTATCCAAGCCTTAATGGTCTTGGTCAATCGCGGAATGACTGTTGGAACTCCGGATGTGGTGACAGCCATTACCATGGTTAAGAATAATGAAATCGATAAGTTTGTCGCCCTCTATGAAGAAGAGATTATCAAGGATAATACAGGTAAGCCAATCCGTGTTAAAACCTTGGGTCAAAAGCTTTATGTGGATAGTGTCAAACAACACGATGTGACCTTTGGGATTGGGCCGGCAGGAACAGGTAAGACCTTCTTAGCAGTGACTTTGGCCGTAACAGCCCTCAAGCGTGGACAAGTCAAGCGAATCATATTGACACGTCCAGCAGTGGAAGCAGGAGAGAGCTTAGGATTTCTTCCAGGTGATCTCAAGGAAAAGGTCGATCCTTATTTACGACCAGTTTATGACGCCTTGTACCAGATTCTTGGGAAAGATCAAACAACCCGTCTTATGGAACGTGAAATTATTGAAATTGCTCCTCTGGCCTATATGCGTGGGCGTACCTTGGATGATGCCTTTGTCATTCTCGATGAGGCGCAAAATACGACCATCATGCAGATGAAGATGTTCTTGACCCGTCTTGGATTTAACTCGAAAATGATTGTCAATGGGGATATTAGCCAGATTGACCTACCTCGTAATGTCAAGTCAGGTTTGATTGATGCTCAAGAAAAACTCAAGAATATTCATCAAATTGACTTTGTTCATTTCTCAGCCAAGGATGTGGTTCGCCACCCAGTTGTAGCTCAAATTATCAGAGCCTATGAACCTCTACCTGTCAAAGCTGAAGAAAGTGAAGAAGAAACAGAATAAAGAAAAAGGTTGGGCAAAAACTAGCTTTCCAATAAAACCACACAGTGATTCCAGTCTTGAATCAAATCAAGCTGAAAGAAACACTGTGTGGTTTTTGAATAGTGGATGTTTTAGAGGCTAGATTCTTGGCCAATTTGGTGAGATACGTGAACATAAAGATGAAATCCTATTTCTGTTGCGACAGCTTGTTTACCTCTGACATGCACTCTGCGCACGCCAAAAACACTCTTCAATCTACCAAAACGAGTTCAACATCAATTTTCCGTTTGGCATAGATTCGAGAGCCTTCTTCACTATGTAATGTTTGCTTAAGGAGTTCCTTAAAGTAATTCCAAGTTGGATTATAATGGATTTGTTTCTGATTCCCACTATCTGTTTTAGCCAACTGTTCTAACTCAGGAGTATCTTGAACTTTATCCGTCTCATAAATCTTGAAATCACGTTGAAAATCATACTTATCGGTTTGACTAGAGTAGTTCTTAAAGGAATAAACTATGCCATCGGGCTTTATAAACTGGTCCGTGTCCTCAAGATATTCCCAGTTCATTGGGTTATCTGTGCTCGTTTAGTACTTTTTAGTCAATTTTGATTAGGTTGTTGGCATGTTTACTGGAGTGGAAGTTATTAATCGTTTTATAGCTAACATAGGTATCTTGCCTCAACCATTTCATAGGAATGACTTCTTCGTTCATTTGAACGATTTTACGTCCAGAGAACACTTGACGAGCATAAGCGAACAGGGTCATCTTCATGAGCATGGCTGGATGAAAGGCAGGGCGGCCAGTGTAGGAGGTCTCTTCCAATAGAACTTGACTAGGAATACTGTCCACATAGAGGCTAATCATTCTCGTTCGTGAATTAGTGGAATATCGTAGGCAAGATTCACTTCCAAACTTAACTGAGTTTTTAGTGGTTTTAGTAGTGGTTCAACTTGATTCCTACTATTCTTGATGGTGTGAATGTGCTTATAATGTATTCCAGTTAACCACGAAAGCTTTGGATTTCATAAAATTAACACAGGTTAAAAAACAAATTAATGTGTATTAATTTTTTCTTGACTTAAATTTTTTTAATTGATATACTATTTTTCAGAGAGCTAACAATTATATATAAATGTACTACTCTATTTCCTAGATAATACTTCATAAAACTTTTTATAACAAAGGCTAGCAAAGTTAAAGTTTTCTATCTTTAGGAAGTTAAATAAATATGTAAGGAATTAAAATGAAAAAAAGTACAGTATTGTCATTAACCACAGCTGCAGTTATTTTAGCAGCATATGTCCCTAACGAGGTAGTCTTAGCAGAAACATCTAGTTCTGAAGATGCTGTAACTATCTCTGATAAAGAAAAAGTAGCAGTAGATAAGGAAACAGAAAATAAAGAGAAACATGAAGATATTCATAATGCTATAGAAACTTTAAAGCATACTGAAGAGAAGCAAACAACAATTATTGAGGAAAAAGAAGTTGTTAGTAAAAATCCTGTGATAGACAATAACACTAGCAATGAAGAAGCAAAAATCAAAGAAGAAAATTCCAATCAATCCCAAGGAGATCATGCGGACTCATTTGTAAATAAAAACACAGAAAATCTCAATAAAGAAGATAAAGTTGTATATATTGCCGAATTTAAAGATAAAGAATCTGGTGAAAAAGCAATCAAGCAACTATCCAATCTTAAGGATACAAAAGTTTTATATACTTATGATAGGATTTTTAATGGTAGTGCGATTGAAACTACCCAAGATAATCTGGACAAAATTAAACTAATAGAAGGTATTTCATCTGTTGAAAGATCACAAAAGGTCCAACCCATGATGAATCATGCTAGAAAGGAAATTGGAGTTGAAGAGGCAATTGATTACCTAAAGTCTATCAATGCTCCATTTGGTAAAAATTTTGATGGTAGAGGCATGGTCATTTCAAATATCGATACGGGAACGGATTATAGGCATAAGGCCATGAGAATCGATGATGATGCTAAAGGCTCAATGAGATTTAAAAAAGAAGACTTAAAAGGTACTGATAAAAATTTCTGGTTGAGTGATAAAATCCCTCATGCTTTCAATTATTATAATGGTGGTAAAATTACTGTAGAAAAAGCTGATGATGGAAGCGATTATTTTGATCCACATGGGATGCATATTGCAGGGATTCTTGCGGGAAATGATACTGAAAAAGACATCAAGAACTTTAATGGAATAGATGGAATTGCTCCTAATGCACAGATATTCTCTTATAAAATGTACTCTGACGCAGGATCTGGCTTCGCAGGAGATGAAACAATGTTTCATGCTATTGAAGATTCCATCAAACACAACGTCGATGTTGTTTCGGTATCATCTGGCTTTACAGGAACAGGTCTTGTAGGTGAGAAATATTGGCAAGCTATTAGAGCGTTAAGAAAAGCAGGCATTCCAATGGTTGTAGCTACTGGTAACTATGCGACTTCTGCTTCAAGTTCTTCATGGGATTTGGTGGCAAATAATAATCTGAAAATGACCGACACTGGAAATGTAACACGAACTGCAGCACATGAAGATGCGATAGCCGTTGCTTCTGCTAAAAATCAAACAGTTGAGTTTGATAAAGTTAAGATTGGAGGAGAAAGTTTTAAATATAGAAATATAGGAGCCTTTTTCGATAAGAATAAAATCATAACAAATGAAGATGGTTCAAAAGCTCCTAGTAAATTGAAATTTGTATATATAGGCAAAGGTCAAGACCAAGATTTGATAGGATTGGATCTTAAGGGCAAAATTGCAGTAATGGATCGAATTTATACCAAGGATTTGAAAAATGCTTTTAAAAGAGCTACGGATAAGGGCGCACGCGCCATTATGGTTGTAAATACTGTAAATTACTACAATAGAGATAATTGGACAGAGCTTCCAGCTATGGGATATGAAGCGGATGAAGGAACTACTAGTCAAGTATTTTCAATTTCAGGAGATGATGGTGTAAAGCTATGGAACATAATTAATCCTGATAAAAAAACTGAAGTTAAAAGAAATAATAAGGAAGATTTCAAAGATAAATTGGAGCAATACTATCCAATTGATATGGCAAGCTATAATTCTAATAAACCGAATGTAGGTGACGAAAAAGAGATTGACTTTAAGTTTGCATCTGACACAGACAAAGAACTGTATAAAGAAGATATCATAGTACCAGCAGGATCCACATCTTGGGGGCCAAGAATAGATTTACTTTTAAAACCTGATGTTTCAGCACCAGGTAAAAATATTAAATCTACTCTCAATGTCATTAATGGGAAATCAACTTATGGTTATATGTCAGGGACTAGTATGGCAACTCCAATCGTTGCAGCTTCTACTGTTTTGATTAGGCCCAAGTTAAAGGAAATGCTTGAAAGACCTGTGTTGAAAAATCTTAAGGGAGATGACAAAATAGATCTTACAAGTCTTACAAAAATAGCCCTACAAAATACTGCACGGCCTATGATGGATGCGACTTCTTGGAAAGAAAAAAGTCAATACTTTGCATCACCTAGACAACAGGGAGCAGGTCTAATTAATGTTGCCAATGCTTTGAGAAATGAGGTTGTAGCGACTTTCAAAAACACAGATTCTAAAGGTTTGGTAAACTCTTATGGTTCTATTTCTCTTAAAGAAATAAAAGGAGATAAAAAATATTTTACAATTAAGCTTCACAATACATCAAACAGACCTTTGACCTTTAAAGTTTCAGCATCAGCGATAACTACAGATGCTCTAACTGATAGACTAAAACTGGATGAAACATACAAAGATGAAAAATCTCCAGATGGTAAGCAAATTGTTCCAGAAATCCACCCAGAAAAAATCAAAGGAGCAAATATTACATTTGAGCATGACACTTTCACTATAGGCCCAAATTCTAGCTTTGATTTAAATGCGGTTATAAATGTTGGGGAGGCTAAAAACAAAAATAAATTTGTAGAATCATTTATTCATTTTGAGTCAGTGGAAGAAATGGAAGCTCTAAACTCCAATGGGAAGAAAACAAATTTCCAACCTTCTTTATCGATGCCTCTAATGGGATTTGCTGGGGATTGGAATAAGGAACCAATCCTTGATAAATGGGCCTGGGAGGAAGGTTCAAAATCAAAAACAATGGAAGGTTATGATGATGATGGTAAACCAAAAATTCCAGGAACCTTAAATAAGGGAATTGGTGGGGAACATGGTATAGATAAATTTAATCCAGCAGGAGTTATACAAAATAGAAAAGATAAAAATACAACATCCCTAGATCAAAATCCAGAATTATTTGCTTTCAATAACGAAGGGATCAACGCACCATCATCAAGTGGTTCTAATATTGCTAAAATTTATCCTTTAGATTCAAATGGAAATCCTCAAGATGCTCAACTTGAGAGAGGATTAACACCTTCTCCACTTGTATTAAGAAGTGCAGAAGAAGGATTGATTTCAATAGTAAATACAAATAAAGAGGGAGAAAATCAAATCGACTTAAAAGTCATTTCGAGAGAACACTTTATTAAAGGAATTTTAAACTCTAAGAGAAATGATGCAAAGGGAATCAAATCTTCTAAGCTAAAAGTTTGGGGTGACTTGAAATGGGATGGACTCATTTATAACCCTAGAGGTAGAGAAGAAAATGCACCAGAAAGCAAGGATACCAAAGATCCTGCTACTAATATAAGAGGACAATTTGAACCGATTGCAGAAGGTCAATATTTCTATAAATTTAAATATAGATTAACTAAAGATTATCCATGGCAGGTTTCCTATATTCCTGTAAAAATTGATAACACAGCCCCTAAGATTGTTTCAATTGATTTTTCAAACCCTGAAAAAATTAAGTTGATTACAAAGGATACTTATCACAAGGTAAAAGAGCAATACAAGAATGAAACGCTATTTGCTAGAGATCAGAAAGAACATCCTGAAAAATTTGACGAGATTGCCAACGAAGTTTGGTATGCAGGAGCCGCTCTTGTTAATGAAGATGGAGAGGTTGAGAAAAATCTTGAAGTAACTTATGCAGGTGAGGGTCAAGGAAGAAATAGAAAACTTGACAAAGACGGAAATACCATTTATGAAATTAGTGGGGCAGGAGATTTAAGAGGAAAAATCATTGAAGTCATTGCATTAGATGGCTCTAGCAATTTCACAAAGATTCATAGAATTAAATTTGATGATCATGCTGATGAAAAGGGGATGATTTCCTATTATCTAGTAGATCCTGATCAAGATTCATCTAAATACCAAAAGCTTGGCGAGATTGCCGAATCTAAATTTAAAAATTTAGAAAATAGAAAAGAGGATAGTCTTAAAAAAGATACAACTGAAGTAGAACATCATCAAGAAAATGAAGAGGCTACCGAAGAAAAATCTAGCTTTACTATCAATAAAGCCATTTCAACAATTAGAGATTTTGAAAGTAAAGACTTGAAGAAACTCATTAAAAAGAAATTTAGAGAAGTTGATGACTTTACAAGTGAAACTGGTAAGAGGACAGAAGAATACGATTATAAATACGATGATAAGGGAAATATCATTGCTTATGACGATGGTAGTGCCTTAGAATATGAAACTGAAAAACTTGACGAAATAAAATCAAAAATTTATGGTGTTTTAAGCCCATCTAAAGATGGACACTTTGAAATTCTCGGAAAGATAAGTAATGTTTCTAAAAATGCCAAGGTATATTATGGTAATAACTATAAATCGATAGAAATCAAAACGACTAAGTATGATTCACGTTCAAAAACGATGACATTTGATTTATACGCTAATATTAATGATATTGTGGATGGATTAGCTTTTGCAGGAGATATGAGATTATTTGTTAAAGATGATGATCGAATAAAAGCTGAAACTAAAATTAGAATGCCTAAAAAAAATAAGGAAACTAAAACAGAATATCCGTATGCATCAAGTTATGGGAATGTAATAGAATTAGGAGAAGGAGATCTTTCAAAGAATAAACCAAACAATTTAACTGAAATGGAATCTGGTAAAATCTATTCTGATTCAGAAAAACAACAATATCTATTAAAGGATAACATCATTCTAAGAAAAGGCTATGCACTAAAAGTGACTACCTATAATCCTGGAAAGACGGATATGTTAGAAGGAAATGGAGTCTATAGCCAGGAAGATATAGCAAAAATCCAAAAGGCCAATCCTAATATAAGAGTCTTATCAGAAAAAATAATTTATGCTGATAGTAGAAATGTTGAAGATGGAAGAAGTACTCAATCAGTATTAATGTCGGCTTTGGACGGCTTTAACATTGTAAGGTATCAAGTTTTTACATTTAAAATGAATGATAAAGGGGAAGCAATCGATAAAGATGGAAATCTGGTAACAGATTCTTCTAAACTTGTATTATTTGGTAAGGATGGTAAAGAGTACACAGGAGAGGATAAGTCCAATGTAGAAGCTATAAAAGAAGATGGCTCTACGTTATTTATTGATGCAAAACCAGTAAATCTTTCAATGGACAAGAACTACTTTAATCCATCTAAGTCTAATAAAATTTATGTACGAAATCCAGAATTCTATTTAAGAGGTAAGATTTCTGATAAGGGTGGTTTTAACTGGGAGTTGAGAGTTAATGAATCAGTTGTAGATAATTATTTAATCTATGGAGATTTACACATTGATAACACTAGAGATTTTAACATTAAGCTTAATGTTAAAGATGGTGACATCATGGACTGGGGGATGAAAGACTATAAAGCAAACGGATTTCCAGATAAGGTAACAGACATGGATGGAAATGTTTACCTTCAAACTGGCTATAGTGATTTAAATGCGAAAGCGGTTGGAGTACACTATCAATTTTTATATGATAATGTTAAACCAGAAGTAAGCATTGATCCTAAGGGAAATACAAGTATCGAATATGCTGACGGAAAATCTGTAGTCTTTAATATCAATGATAAGAGAAATAATGGATTCGATGGTGAGATTCAAGAACAACATATTTATGTAAATGGAAAAGAATACAAATCATTTGATGATATTAAACAACTAACAGATAAGACACTAAACATTAAGATTGTTGTAAAAGATTTTGCAAGAAATACGACCGTAAAAGAATTCATTTTAAACAAAGATACGGGAGAGGTGAGCGAACTAAAACCTCAGAAGGTAACTGTGACCATTCAAAATGGAAAAGAAATGAGTTCTAAGATAGTGTCGGAAGAAGATTTCATTTTACCTGCCTATAAGGGTGAATTAGAAAAAGGATATCAATTTGATGGCTGGGAAATTTCTGGTGTCGAAGGGAAAAAAGACGCTGGCTATGTTATTAATCTATCAAAAGATACCCTTATAAAACCTGTATTCAAGAAAATAGAGGAGAAAAAGGAGGAGGAAAATAAACCTACTTTTGATGTATCGAAAAAGAAAGATAACCCACAGGTAAATCATAGTCAATTAGATGGAAATCACAGAAAGGAGGATTTGCAAAGAGAAAATCAATCACAAAAATCTGATTCAACTAAGGATGTCACAACTACAGTTCCTGATAGAAATGATAAAAACTTTGAAAATAAGACTGAAGTTTATCTTAATGAACAAAACAGCATAACTAATAAACAGACTAATATCGATAGTAAATCAACTATTAGCAATCCTAATAAGTTACCAAAAACCGGAACAGTTAGCAGAGTCTTTACATTATTTGTTGCTGGAATAATGTTTACCGTAGGCGCATTTCTTGGATTGAAAAAAAAAGATCAAGATTAAGACAAAAGGCATGGATAAAAAATGGTTTATGTATTGAGATTAGATAGTGTGATGATGAAACAGTTTTGTGTAAATAGCCATTTATAACTCAATTATTTAGTTTGCTTTGATAGTGATACTCTTTTTGGATTTATTAATGGACTTAGTTTAGATAACTAATGAATTGATTGAAAGGGTTAATATTGACAAATAGTGATCACATTGATTAGAAACTAGAGTCTATCAAAATTTAAATTATAAACCATGACATGAGAAAACGAGCATCTCCAAGAACGGAAATGCTCGTTTTTGAGATTTAGAAGCTAGTTTTTATGTAGCTTCTTATTTTTGTAGTTTAAATTTATAAATCATTTTAGACAAGTTCACTGATTGAAGTGAAGTCACGATTCAAGCCTTCTGCAACTGGCTGGCTGGTGAGGTATCCTTGATAGGTTGTCACACCTTCAAGCAAGCCTGCGTCTTCAAGGATAGCTTTCTTAAATCCTTTTCCTGCCAAGGCTTCGATATATGGAAGAGTCACATTTGTAAGGGCAATCGTAGATGTGCGAGCAACTGCTCCAGGAATGTTAGCAACGGCATAGTGAAGAACACCGTGTTTTTCATAGACAGGTTCATCGTGAGTTGTTACACGGTCAGCTGTAGCGATAACGCCACCTTGGTCTACAGCAACGTCAACGATGACAGAACCAGGACGCATTTGTTGAACCATGTCATCTGTTACCAATTTTGGTGCTTTGGCACCAGGAATCAATACTGCACCGATCACAACGTCTGCTTCACGTACACTTGCTTCGATATTAAATGGATTAGACATGAGGGTTTGGATTTGGTGACCAAAGACGTCTTCAAGGACAGAGAGACGTTTAGCACTGATATCAAGAATGGTTACTTGAGCTCCCAAACCAAGAGCGATGCGAGCTGCGTGTGTACCAACGACACCACCACCGATAATGGTTACTTTTCCTTTAGGAACACCAGGAACCCCACCGAGTAGAACTCCTGAACCGCCAGCTTGTTTCGTCAAGAAGTGGGCTCCGATTTGGACTGCCATACGACCAGCAACCTCACTCATTGGGACGAGGAGAGGAAGTTGTCCTTGAGTATCACGGACTGTCTCATAAGCAACACCCGTTGTTTTAGCTGCAAGCATAGCATCAGCCAATTCTGGAGCGGCAGCCATGTGCAAGTAGGTGAAGAGAAGTAAGTCTTCACGCAAGAACTGGTACTCACTAGCAAGCGGTTCCTTGACTTTAACAACCAATTCTGCAGACCAGGCTTCAGCAGCAGTTGCGACAATTTCTGCTCCTTGTTTTTCATAGTCAGCATCAGTAAAACCAGATCCAAGTCCAGCATTTGTTTCGATGAGGACACGGTGGCCACGACCAACGAGACTTTGTACACCAGCAGGTGTCAGAGCAACACGATTTTCATTATTTTTAATTTCCTTTGGAATTCCAATTAACATAGGATAACTCACTTTCTATTAAGCTGTTTCAATTTATGTATCACATCATTCTTCAGAGTTTTTGTGATGACTTTATTGTATATGAAACCGTTTTAAATTGCAAGAAAAACTTGTAAACCTATTTCTTTTATGTTATTCTTTTAGCAATCTATTTTGAGAGGTGCAATCATGGAATCACTATTTATCAAACTAGCCAAGCATCAAATTATCGAAACAGAACGCTTAGTTCTTAGACCTGTGACACTTGATGATGCAGAAGCCATGTTTGAATATGCTTCAGACAAGGAAAATACGCGATTTACTTTTCCAACCAATCAAAGTCTAGAGGAAACTAAGAACAATATTGCCCAGTTTTATCTAGCCAATCCATTGGGCCGATGGGGAATTGAACTAAAAAGTACTGGAGAGTTTATCGGAACTATTGACCTGCACAAGATGGATACTGTTCTTAAGAAGGCAGCCATTGGTTACATTATCAATCAAAAATATTGGAATCAAGGTTTGACAACTGAAGCCAATCGAGCCGTGATTGAACTAGCTTTTGAAAAGATAGGAATGAATAAGTTGACGGCTTTTCATGATAAGGATAATCCTGCATCAGGAAAAGTCATGGAGAAATCAGGTATGCACTTCTCCTACGAAGAACCATATGCTAGAATGGACTATAAAGAACCAGGACGAATTGTAACACGTGTACATTACATTTTAACCAAGGAAGATTATTTTGCAAATAAGTAAGCAGTTGAAAAGATTTTTCAGCTGTTTTTTCTTTCTCTTACGAATAAGCTAAGAGAGGAGAAAATATGGAAGAACTTATTGAGAAAATCAAAGAATATAAAATCATTGTTATCTGTGCTATTTTGGGTTTAGTCTTGGGTGGATTTTTCCTCCTAAAGCCATTCGCTCAAACACCTGCCAAGGAAAGTAATTTGCAAACGGAAGTTGCAGTTATTTCTAAGGATTCGACGGATGAAAAGGAAGATAAAAATCAGAAGGAAGAAGTGGTGGAGCAAGATTTGATTACTGTAGATGTCAAAGGTGCCGTCAAATCACCTGGAATCTATGATTTACCAGTTGGAAGTCGTATCAATGATGCTGTTCAAAAAGCTGGTGGACTGACAGATAATGCCGATAGTAAGTCTATCAATCTTGCCCAGAGAATTAGCGATGAAGCACTTGTCTATGTTTCGACTAAGGAAGAAGCTACTAGTCAAGAGGCGCAGTCAAAAGCTTCCAGCACCAAAGAAAATAAGAAAGTCAATCTCAATAAAGCCAGTTTAGAGGAACTGAAACAAGTCAAAGGCTTAGGTGCGAAACGTGCGCAAGATATTATTGATCATCGTGAGTCTAATGGTAAGTTCAAGTCAGTTGATGATCTCAAAAAGGTTTCTGGTATTGGTGCAAAAACGATAGAAAAGTTAAAAGAGTATGTCACAGTGGATTAATCGTTTTCCCATCCCCAAAATATATCTTAGTTTTCTTTTGCTATGGCTCTACTATGCAATTTTTTCAGCAAGTGTATTAGCACTTTTGGGCTTTGCCTTTTTACTAGTCTGCCTCTTTTTCCAATTTCCATGGAAAACTGTGACCAAGGTTCTCTTGATTTGTGGACTTTTTGGGAGTTGGTTTATTTTTCAAAAATGGCAGCAAGACGAAGCCAGTCTGAATCTTGTAGACACGGTTGATACAGTGAAAATATTACCTGACACCATCAAGGTGAATGGTGATAGCTTATCTTTTCGTGGCAAGGCTGATGGTAGACTCTTTCAGGTCTATTATAAACTTCAATCAGAAGTTGAAAAGGAAAAATTTCAGCAGTTGTCTGATCTGTATGAAATGGTTGTGAAAGGCAAGTTAGCTAGTCCTCAAGGAGCCAGTAATTTTGCGGGTTTTGATTATCGAAACTATCTCAAAACGCAGGGAATTTATCAGACCTTGACTATATCAGAAATTGTTGAATTAAGGAAAACGAGTAGTTGGGATATTGAAGAAAATCTATCAAGTTTGCGGAGAAAAGCAGTTGTTTGGATTAAACGGAATTTTCCCAATCCCATGCGCAATTATATGACAGGTCTTTTATTGGGACATTTAGATACAGACTTTGAGGAAATGAATGAACTCTACTCGAGTCTAGGGATTATTCATCTTTTTGCTTTGTCTGGGATGCAGGTTGGATTCTTCATGGATTCTTTTAAAAAGTTACTCTTGCGATTGGGCTTGACACAAGAGAAGTTCAAATGGCTAGCTTATCCCTTTTCTTTGTTTTATGCAGGCTTGACAGGATTTTCAGCTTCAGTTATTCGTAGTCTTCTACAAAAGCTATTGGCTCAGCATGGCTTTAAGTCACTGGATAATTTTGCTTTGACAATTCTTATTCTATTTTTAATCATGCCGAACTTTTTCTTAACTGCTGGGGGAGTTCTTTCCTGTGCTTATGCCTTTATCCTGACAATGACTGGTGAGGAAGTAGCAGGGGTAAAAGGTCTGGTTAGAGAGAGTTGCATTATTTCCTTGGGAATTCTGCCAATTTTATCTTTTTACTTTTCTGAATTCCAACCGTTGTCCATTCTCTTGACATTTGTCTTTTCATTCTTGTTTGACATGGTCCTATTGCCACTTTTATCGATTATCTTCTGTCTGTCATTTATATATCCCATCACCCAGTTCAACTTTCTCTTTGAATGGCTTGAAAACATCATTCGCTATATTTCTCAGCTATCTACGAGGCCACTTGTTTTTGGACAGCCGAGTCTTTGGATTTTAATCCTTCTTTTGATTACTTTAGCTCTCATCTATGACTATCGAAAGAATTTGAAAAAAATATCTATGCTTGTCATAGTTGCCATCTCATTCTTTTTAGTAACCAAACATCCACTGGAAAATGAAATCACAGTCCTAGATATGGAACAGGGGCGAAGCATTTTCCTAAGAGACATGACAGGAAAGACCATACTACTGGATGTTGGTGAAAAACTAGCAGTTGAAAAGAAAGAAGTCTGGCAGGAGAAAGCTATTACCAGCAATGCCAAACGTAGTTTAATTCCTTATCTGAAAAGTCGAGGAGTGGCCAAGATTGATCAGTTGGTTCTGACGACTAGTGATACTAAGCAGTTAGATCATGTGTTAGAAATCAGTAAAGCCTTCCAGCTTAGAGAGATTCTAGTAACTGAAGAAACTCTATCACAGAGAGAATTCATGGATAAGTTGAAGGAAAGCAAAGTCAACCTACGTTCAATTAAAAAAGGAGACAGCTTATTTGTTTTTGGGAGTAGTTTGGAAGTAATCGAAACTCAAAATAAGGATAAAAATGATTCAATTACAATGTATGGAAAGTTACTAAATCAAACCTTTCTAGTTACTGGAAATATAGAGGAGAAGTTATTAACCAAGTCTTATCCAAAAATCCAAGCAGATGTAGTGCTAACTCATCAGCAAGCATCGAAGAAAAAGACAGATGGTGAGGTCTTCAAAACTGTACACCCTAAAATCACGGTCATTTCAATAGACAAGAAAAAATCATTTAAAGTTAAAAATGGGGAGAATAACCAAGAAGATAAAGAACTTGAGAATTTGGTATTAAAAACTGACAAAAAGGGTGCTATACGTTTTAAAGGCTGGACTACTTGGAATGTTGAAACTGTTCAATAAGGTTTTCAGAGAAAACTAAACATTAAAATTGTCTAAACAATCATTCAAGGCTTGATTTTGAATCCTGTTTACTATAAAATAGTTAAGATTGGTGTCAAACTTTTATATTGCAAATAGGAGAAAAAATGACAAAAACTTTGAAACGTCCTGAGGTTCTATCACCTGCAGGAACACTAGAAAAACTAAAAGTAGCTGTTCAATACGGAGCAGATGCAGTCTTTATTGGTGGTCAGGCCTATGGTCTACGTAGTCGTGCAGGAAACTTCACTTTCGAACAAATGGAAGAAGGAGTACAGTTCGCGGCTAAGTATGGAGCTAAGGTTTATGTGGCTGCCAATATGGTTATGCACGAGGGAAATGAAGAAGGTGCTGGAGAATGGTTCCGTAAATTGCGTGATATCGGTATTGCAGCGGTTATCGTTTCTGACCCTGCCTTAATCATGATTGCAGCAACAGAAGCACCAGGACTTGAAATCCACCTTTCAACACAAGCTAGTGCGACCAACTATGAAACTCTTGAATTCTGGAAAGAACTTGGATTGACTCGTGTCGTTTTGGCGCGTGAGGTTTCTATGGAAGAATTGGCAGAAATTCGCAAACGTACAGACGTTGAGATTGAAGCTTTTGTACATGGAGCTATGTGTATCTCATATTCTGGCCGTTGTACCCTTTCTAACCACATGAGTATGCGTGATGCCAACCGTGGTGGATGTTCACAATCTTGCCGTTGGAAATATGACCTTTACGATATGCCATTTGGTAAAGAGCGTAAGAGTCTTAAGGGAGAAATTCCTGAAGAGTTCTCCATGTCTGCGGTTGATATGTCTATGATTGACCATATCCCAGATATGATTGAAAATGGTGTGGACAGTCTTAAAATTGAAGGACGTATGAAGTCCATCCACTATGTTTCAACAGTGACAAACTGCTACAAGGCTGCTGTTGATGCCTACCTTGAAAGTCCTGAAAAGTTTGAAGCTATCAAGCAAGACTTGATTGATGAAATGTGGAAGGTTGCCCAACGTGAATTGGCTACAGGTTTCTATTACGGAACACCATCTGAAAACGAACAACTATTCGGTGCTCGTCGTAAGATTCCAGAATACAAGTTTGTTGCTGAAGTAGTAGCTTATGATGATGCAACGCAAACAGCAACTATTCGCCAACGTAACGTTATCAACGAAGGAGACCAAGTTGAGTTTTATGGCCCAGGTTTCCGCCATTTTGAAACTTATATCGAAGACCTTCATGATGCCAAAGGTAACAAGATTGACCGTGCACCAAATCCAATGGAACTTTTAACTATCAAGGTTCCACAACCAGTACAAGCAGGTGATATGGTCCGTGCTTTGAAAGAAGGTTTGATTAATCTTTACAAAGAAGATGGAACAAGCGTTACAGTTCGTGCCTAGATAAGGAAAGTCAATGGTTCAAGCTCATGGATTACTAGTAGATGATGAAAGCAGATGTGTTCATTACCATAGTGATAAAGATATCGTAGCGCTCCAGTGTAATGAGTGTAAGAAATACTATGCCTGTTATCAGTGTCACAATACGCTAGAGGAGCACACATTTTCTCCCTATCCTTTAAGACTTAAACAGAATAAACCTATCTTATGTGGTTCCTGTAAGACGACCCTAACTTATGAGGAATATACAGAGAAAGGAAACTGTCCTCACTGTAAAGCTGCATTCAATCCAGCTTGCCAGAGCCACCATTTATATTATTTTAAATAAGAAACGATAAATCCAAGTTGTAAAACTTGGATTTTTCTTTTCAGAAAAATAGGAAAGATAAGGAAAATAACCTGAAAAGACATTAAAATTTTCTATATGATTGTCTTGAAAATCGTAAAATTAGAAATAAATGATTTGAAACGCTTTCAATGCTAGTAAAGAGTTGACAAAAGCAAATTTTAGGACTAAACTAGGGAAGTAAATTTAATTTAAAAAAGGAGAATTCGTCATGAATTTAACATTTTTCGGTCTATGTCTTGCCTGTATGGGTGTATCTCTTGCAGAAGGATTTTTGATGAACGGTTTGTTCAAATCTGCAGCACGCCAACCAGATATCATTCCACAATTGCGTAGTTTGATGATCATGGGGATTGCCTTTATCGAAGGAACTTTCTTTGTAACCTTGGCGATGTCATTCGTTATCAAATAGACAACTCTATTTAGAAATGGAGGTGTCAAACCATGGAAGAAAGTTTGAATCCAACCGTTAATATTGGACCAATATCCTTTGATTTGACCCTGCTTGCCATGTCTCTTGTAACTGTTTTGATGGTTTTTGCCTTTGTCTACTGGGCAAGTCGTAAAATGGCCATCCGTCCAAAGGGCAAACAGAATGCTCTTGAGATGATTTATGACTTTGTGATTGGTTTTACAAAACCAAACATTGGAGATTCATATATCAAGGATTATTCCTTGTTCTTGTTCTCTCTATTTCTGTTTATCTTGGTTGCCAACAATATTGGCTTAATGGCAAAAGTACAAACAACAAACGGTTATAACTTGTGGACTTCCCCAACAGCCAACCTTGGATACGATTTATCCCTCTCCTTATTGATCACTTTGATCGCCCATGTAGAAGGAATTCGTCGTAGAGGCGTTAAAGAATATTTGAGAGCATTTGTTACTCCTGGCTTTATGACTCCGATGAACGTTTTAGAAGAGTTCACCAATTTTGCCTCCTTGGCGATTCGGATTTACGGAAATATTTTCGCCGGTGAGGTCTTGGCAGGATTGTTATTAGCCTTGTCACAATATGCCTTTTATTGGTATCCTTTTGCCTTTATTGCAAACATGTTATGGACAGCCTTTTCAATTTTCATTTCATGTATTCAAGCGTATGTATTTACCATGTTGTCTTCTATGTACATTGGTAAAAAGGTAAATGGTGAGGAAGAGTAAGTAGAGGAGGATTAGAAGATGGATTTAACTATTAGTACCATTATCGGTGACTTTATTCTTATCGCTGGTTCCTTCCTTTTATTAATTTTTTTAGTTAAGAAATATGCTTGGGGAAATATTACCAGTATTTTGGATCAACGTGCTGAAAAGATTTCTTCAGATATTGATGGTGCTGAGGAAGCTCGTAAAAAGGCTGAGGAACTAGCAAGTAAGCGAGAGGCTGAGCTAGCAGGTAGCCGTACCGAAGCTAAAACGATTATCGAGAATGCAAAGGAAACAGCTGAAAAGAGCAAATCAGATATTCTGGCTGAAGCTAAGCTAGAAGCTGGTCGCTTGAAAGAAAAAGCTAACCAAGAAATTGCGCAAAACAAAGCAGAGGCTTTACAAAGCGTTAAAGGTGAGGTAGCAGATTTGACAGTTAGTCTAGCTGGAAAAATTATCTCACAAAACCTTGACGGTCATGCCCACAAAGAACTCATTGATCAGTATATTGATCAGCTAGGAGAAGCTTAATGGACAAAAAGACAGTAAAGGTAATTGAAAAATACAGCATGCCTTTTGTCCAATTGGTGATTGAAAAAGGAGAAGAAGATTCTATCTTCTCAGACTTGACCCAAATTAAGCAAGTTGCTGAAGAAACAGACTTGCCTTCTTTTTTGGCTCAGGTGGATGTGGATGAGTCTGACAAGGAAAAAACAGTCAGTTATTTCCAAGATTCTGCATCGCCATTATTACAAAACTTCATTCAAGTTCTGTTGTACAATCATCGATCAAATCTTTTTTATGATGTGATTGTAGATTGTTTAAACAGTCTTGAGAGAGAAACGAATCGTTTTGAAGTAACGATTATGTCTGCTCATCCTCTAACAGATGAACAAAAAGAACGTTTGCTTCCAATTATAGAGAAAAAGATGTCTTTAAAAGTGCGTAGCATTAAAGAAGAAATCGACGATAGTTTAATCGGTGGTTTTGTTATTATCGCCAATCACAAGACAATTGATGTTAGTATTAAACAACAACTTAAAGTTGTTAAGGAAAATTTGAAATAGAAAGTGGTGTTCTTTTGGCAATTAACGCACAAGAAATCAGCGCTTTAATTAAGCAACAAATTGAAAATTTCAAACCCAATTTTGATGTGACTGAAACTGGTGTTGTAACCTACATCGGTGACGGAATTGCGCGTGCTCATGGCCTAGAAAATGCCATGAGTGGAGAGTTGTTGATTTTTGAAAACGGCTCTTATGGTATGGCGCAAAACTTAGAATCAACTGATGTTGGTATTATTATCCTTGGAGACTTTACAGATATCCGCGAAGGCGATACTATTCGTCGTACAGGAAAAATCATGGAAGTTCCTGTTGGTGATAGCTTAATTGGACGTGTCGTGGATCCACTTGGTCGTCCAGTAGATGGGCTTGGTCCAATCGACACAAACAAAACTCGTCCAGTTGAAGCGCCAGCTCCTGGGGTTATGCAACGTAAATCAGTATCACAACCATTGCAAACTGGTTTGAAAGCTATTGATGCCCTTGTTCCAATCGGTCGTGGACAACGTGAGTTGATCATCGGTGACCGTCAAACAGGGAAAACTACCATTGCTATCGATGCAATCTTGAATCAAAAAGGTCAAGATATGATTTGTATCTATGTAGCGATTGGTCAAAAAGAATCAACAGTTCGTACACAAGTAGAAACACTTCGTCAGTACGGAGCCTTGGATTACACAATCGTTGTGACAGCGTCAGCTTCACAACCTTCTCCATTGCTTTTCCTTGCACCTTATGCAGGGGTTGCTATGGCCGAAGAATTTATGTACCAAGGTAAGCATGTCTTGATCGTTTATGATGACTTATCTAAACAAGCGGTAGCTTATCGTGAACTTTCTCTCTTGCTCCGTCGTCCACCAGGTCGTGAAGCCTTCCCAGGGGATGTATTCTACCTTCACAGTCGTCTGCTTGAACGTTCTGCTAAAGTTTCTGATGAACTTGGTGGTGGATCTATCACAGCTCTTCCATTTATCGAAACACAAGCAGGAGATATTTCAGCCTATATCGCTACAAACGTAATCTCTATTACAGATGGACAAATCTTCTTAAGCGATAGTCTCTTTAATGCTGGTATCCGTCCGGCTATTGATGCGGGTTCTTCTGTATCTCGTGTTGGTGGTTCTGCTCAGATTAAAGCCATGAAGAAAGTTGCTGGTACACTCCGTATCGACCTTGCTTCATACCGTGAGTTGGAAGCCTTCACTAAATTTGGTTCGGACTTGGATGCAGCTACTCAGGCTAAATTGAACCGTGGTCGTCGTACTGTAGAAGTATTGAAACAACCTGTTCACAAACCATTACCTGTTGAGAAACAAGTTACTATTCTCTATGCTTTGACCCATGGTTTCTTGGATACAATTCCTGTAGACGATATCGTTCGTTTCGAAGAAGAGTTCCATATGTTCTTTGATGCTCAACATCCTGAGATTTTGGAAACCATTCGTGAAACAAAAGACTTGCCAGATGAAGCAGTCTTGGATGCTGCGATTACTGAGTTTCTCAATCAATCAAGCTTCCAATAAGAATAGAGGTGTCAGATGGCAGTATCTCTAAATGATATTAAAACAAAAATCGCCTCAACAAAAAATACTAGTCAAATTACTAACGCTATGCAGATGGTTTCTGCAGCTAAGTTAGGTCGTTCTGAAGAAGCAGCTCGTAACTTCCAAGTGTATGCACAAAAAGTGCGTAAACTAGTTACAGATATCCTCCACGGAGATGGTGCAGGCGGATCAACTAACCCTATGTTGATCAGTCGCCCCGTCAAAAAAACAGGCTATATCGTCATTACATCTGACCGTGGTCTTGTTGGAGGATATAATTCTTCAATCTTAAAAGCTGTCATGGAAATTCAGCAAGAATACCATCCTTCAGGTGATGATTTTGAAGTCATCTGTATTGGTGGTATGGGAGCCGATTTCTTCAAATCACGTGGTATTCAACCTATCTATGAATTGCGTGGACTTGCAAGCCAACCAAGCTTTGATGAAGTTCGTAAGATTATTACAAAAACGATTGAAATGTATCAAAACGAACTTTTCGATGAGCTCTACGTTTGCTACAACCACCACGTGAATACATTGACAAGTCAAATGCGTGTAGAACAGATGCTTCCAATCGTGGACTTGGATCCAAATGAAGCAGATGATAACTATAGCTTGACATTTGAGCTTGAAACAAGTCGTGAAGAAATCTTGAATCAATTGCTGCCACAGTTTGCAGAAAGTATGATTTATGGTGCTATTATTGATGCCAAGACAGCTGAAAATGCTGCTGGTATGACAGCTATGCAAACAGCGACAGATAATGCCAAAAAAGTGATTAATGATTTGACAATCCAGTATAACCGTGCCAGACAGGCGGCGATTACACAAGAAATCACAGAAATCGTGGCAGGAGCTAGCGCTTTAGAATAAAGCCATCTTGCTCATATCAATGAACTTAGGACCTAGCAAAACTAGGAACCGACAGTATCTTATATAGAATAGGAGAAGGAGATGAGTTCAGGTAAAATTGCTCAGGTTATCGGACCCGTTGTAGACGTTTTGTTTGCAGCAGGGGAAAAACTTCCTGAGATTAACAATGCACTTGTCGTCTACAAAAATGACGAAAAGAAAACAAAAATCGTCCTTGAAGTAGCCTTAGAGTTGGGGGATGGTATGATTCGTACCATCGCCATGGAATCAACAGATGGTTTGACTCGTGGAATGGAAGTATTGGACACAGGTCGTCCAATCTCTGTACCAGTAGGTAAAGAAACCTTGGGACGTGTCTTCAACGTTTTGGGAGACACTATTGACTTGGAAGCTCCTTTTGGAGAAGATGCAGAGCGTCAGCCAATTCATAAAAAAGCACCTACTTTTGATGAGTTATCTACCTCTTCAGAAATTTTAGAAACAGGGATTAAGGTTATCGACCTTCTTGCCCCATATCTTAAAGGTGGTAAGGTCGGGCTCTTCGGTGGTGCCGGAGTTGGTAAGACTGTCTTGATTCAAGAGTTGATTCACAACATTGCCCAAGAACACGGTGGGATCTCAGTATTTACTGGTGTTGGGGAACGTACTCGTGAAGGGAATGACCTTTACTGGGAAATGAAAGAATCAGGCGTTATCGAGAAAACAGCCATGGTATTTGGTCAGATGAATGAACCACCAGGAGCACGTATGCGTGTTGCCCTTACTGGTTTGACAATCGCTGAATACTTCCGTGATGTAGAAGGTCAAGACGTTCTTCTCTTTATTGACAACATTTTCCGTTTCACACAAGCTGGTTCAGAAGTATCTGCCCTTTTAGGTCGTATGCCATCAGCCGTTGGTTACCAACCAACCCTCGCAACAGAAATGGGTCAATTGCAAGAACGTATCACTTCAACTAAGAAAGGTTCTGTAACCTCTATCCAGGCTATCTACGTGCCAGCGGATGACTATACTGACCCAGCGCCAGCAACAGCTTTCGCCCACTTGGATTCTACAACCAACTTGGAACGTAAATTGGTTCAATTGGGTATCTACCCAGCCGTTGATCCACTTGCTTCGAGCTCTCGTGCTTTAGCGCCTGAAATCGTTGGAGAAGAGCATTATGCAGTAGCTGCTGAAGTTAAACGTGTCCTTCAACGTTACCATGAATTGCAAGATATCATTGCGATCCTTGGTATGGATGAACTTTCTGATGAAGAAAAAACTTTGGTTGCTCGTGCCCGTCGTATTCAGTTCTTCCTTTCACAAAACTTCAACGTTGCGGAACAATTTACTGGTCAACCAGGTTCTTATGTTCCAGTAGCGGAAACAGTTCGTGGATTTAAGGAAATTCTTGACGGAAAACACGATCATCTCCCAGAAGATGCCTTCCGTGGAGTAGGTTCAATCGAAGATGTTATTGCTAAGGCTGAAAAAATGGGATTTTAAGAGGTGATCTATGGCTCAGTTAACTGTCCAGATCGTGACACCAGATGGCCTCGTCTATGATCACCATGCCAGCTTTGTATCAGTTCGAACTCTGGATGGTGAGATGGGGATCTTGCCACGACATCAAAATATGATTGCGGTATTAGCAGTTGATGAAGTTAAAGTCAAACGTATTGATGATGATTCGCATGTCAACTGGATAGCAGTAAATGGAGGAATCATCGAGATTGCAAATGATGTGATTACTATCATTGCAGACTCAGCTGAGCGTGCTCGTGATATCGATATTAGCCGTGCAGAACGTGCCAAACTTCGTGCAGAACGTGAAATTGAAGAAGCACAAGACAAACACTTGATTGACCAAGAGCGTCGTGCTAAAATTGCATTACAACGTGCTATTAACCGAATCAATGTCGGAAATAAACTATAAAAAAATGAGGTTGGGACAAAAAGATCCTGACCTCACTTTTTATTAGCAATCAAACTTTGACGTGGTAGCTGATTGACTTTTTATTCGTCTTTTAGACTCCAAAAAGCTCCTAATCATTCTCGCGGGTCTGGGACTACGAAATCGAGACTTTGTCTATAGATTTCTGTCCCACCGCCATTTTTCTATGTTTAAAAGGTGACGCAAACCGCTTCAGGTACGTGAAAGTCATTGGAAAGTTCTGCAAGACGACCAGTTTCTGGATTGCGTTTAAATACTGTTGCATTATCAGAATCCTGATGAACAGCGATGAGAAATTCTTGGTCTGGTGAGAGAATAAAATCTCGAGGAGTTTTTCCGTTTGTAGGAACGAATTCCAACAATTCTAAACTGCCATCAGCTAGAATAGTGTAGACTACAATAGAATCGTGACCACGGTTTGATGCGTAAAGGTATTTTCCATCTTTTGAGAGACGAATTGCAGCAGTTCCATTAAAGTCATTAAATCCTTCAGGTAGTGTAGAAATAACTTGCATTTTTTCAAATGCACCAACACCATCATAAATCAAAACTTCAATTGTACTATTGAGTTCACAGATGAGATAAGCAATCTTGTAGTGGTTATGAAAAACAAGGTGACGTGCACCAGCACCGGGACTACAGTTGTAAGTAGCTAGCTTATTTAGTTTTCCTTCTGGATTGACATCATAAGTAGTAACCTCATCAGTACCTAAATCGCAAGTGACTAAATACTGATCTGGTGTTAAATCTGTAAAGTGTACATGTGGAGAAGCTTGGTTTTCATGAGGACCATGACCGCTATGTTGAACTATATCAGCCAATTCTAGACTACCATCTTCTTTACGTTTATAGACCAGAACTTGTCCCTTATGATAGTTAGCACCGTATACTAGGCCACGTTTTTCATCAACAGCAACATAACAGTGAGGGGCTCCTTCTGTTACAACATGGTTAAGTAAAGTACCATCAGTTTGATAGGCAGCAATTCCCCCTTGTCCGTCTTTGCTACCGACTGTGTAGAGGTGATTTTCTTGATCAAATGCAAGATAGGTAGGACTTGGTTCAGTAGCGAATAGTTTAAGATTTGATAATTGCCCAGTCTCTGTATCAAAATCAGCTTGATAAATCCCTTGGGATAAGCGACGAGTGTAGGTTCCGAAATAAATTGTTTCAATCATATCTATACCTCTAAATAAAGATGTTTCTATTATATCATAAATTAGGAGACCTGAAGAAAATAGTGAAAAAAGTATGAAATATCTAAGTATAAAATTAGTAAAAAGCAAGGTCGCTTTGTTAAAGTTTTCAATCGTCACTTCAACACTTTAAAAACAGTTTATTCCCTGTAAAAATGGTATAATGAAAAGACAAAGGAAAGGAAGTAGATATGGAACAAAAGGAGAAACATTTTAATTTATCTTGGTTTTTTAAATGGTTTTTAGATAATAAGGCTGTTACTGTATTTTTGGTAGCCTTGTTACTAGGTCTCAATATTTTTATTTTAAGTAAGATTAGTTTTTTATTTATCCCTGTTGTGGATTTTTTATCGGTTGTCATGTTACCTGTTATTTTATCAGGATTGCTTTTTTATTTGTTAAATCCACTGGTGGATTTGATGGAGAAGTACAAGATAAATCGTGTCTTAGCCATTAGTATTATCTTTGTCATTATTGCTATACTTCTGATTATTGGTCTGGCTGTTGCGATTCCAAATCTTCAACGTCAAGTAGTTATTTTTGCGCAAAATGTACCAAATTATCTCGAAGATGCTGATAGAGTTATTGATGATCTTGTAACTAAGCGTTTGCCAGATGACTTTAGACCTCAACTGGAACAGGTTCTGGCTCAGTTTTCAACACAAGCAACTGCTTGGGCAAGTAATATATCTTCTAAGGCTGTGAACTGGGTGAGTGCTCTTATCAGTGGAACGTCTCAAGTCATTGTCGCTCTAATTATCATGCCGTTTATGCTCTTTTATCTCCTTAGAGATGGAAAAGGCTTGAGAGATCATATCACTCAATTCTTACCAAATAAATTGAGAGAACCAGTAGGTAAGGTTCTAACGGATGTGAACCAACAACTTTCTAACTATGTTAGAGGACAAATTACTGTTGCTATTATCGTGGCAATTATGTTTATCATCTTCTTTAAAATTATTGGTTTGAGATATGCGGTGACTCTTGGTATTACTGCTGGGGTCTTAAATCTTATCCCTTATCTTGGAAGTTTCCTTGCTATGATACCAGCTCTGGTCTTAGGGTTAATTGCTGGACCAGTTATGCTCTTGAAAGTTATTATCGTTTTTATCGTAGAGCAGACAATTGAAGGTCGTTTTGTGTCTCCATTGATTTTAGGTAGTCAGCTAAACATCCATCCAATCACTATTCTATTCGTTTTGTTGACGTCTGGTTCTATGTTTGGTGTTTGGGGAGTCCTATTGGGAATTCCTGTTTATGCTTCAGCCAAAGTTGTTATTTCAGCGATTTTTGAATGGTATAAAAAAGTTAGTGGTCTGTATGAGTTAGAAGAGGAGGTTGAAGGTGAGCAATAGTCAAGAAATGCTTGAAGCTTTGGATCAGCAAGATTTAACAAAAGCTGATCACTATTTTCAAAAAGCCTTGGTAGAAGACCCTGATGATCTTCTTCTGGAACTGGCTTATTATCTAGAAGGTATTGGTTTTTATCCACAAGCTCGTCAAATCTATGAAAAACTAGCTCCAATATTTCCAGAAGTAAATCTCAATCTAGCTAGTATCGCAAGCGAAGATGGACAAATCGAAGAAGCGTTTGCCTATCTAGAAGAAATTCAACCCAATAGCGATTCTTATGTATCTGCGCTTGTTTTAAAGGCTGATTTCTATCAAATGGAAGGATTGACGGATGTAGCTCGTGAGAAGCTCTTAGAAGCTCTTAATTACTCTGATGATCCTCTATTGATTTTTGGGCTAGCAGAGTTAGATAGTGAACTTGGAAATGATTTAGAAGCGATTAAGGGCTATGCTCAACTGGATAATCGTGAAATATATGAGCAGACAGGGATTTCGACCTATCAACGAATTGGTACTGCCTATGCTCGACTTGGAAAGTTTGAATCAGCCATAGAGTTTTTAGAAAAAGCTTTAGAGTTAGAGTATGAAGATCAGACTGCATTTGAATTAGCAAGTCTTTACTTTGATCAAGAGGAATATCAAAAGGCAGTTTTATATTTTAAACAGCTGGATACTATTTCTCCAGATTTTGAAGGGTATGAATATGGTTATAGTCAGGCTCTACATAAGGAACATCAGACTGAGCAAGCCTTACTGATAGCTCAACAAGGTTTGGAAAAAAATCCATTCGAAACACGTTTACTACTCATTGCTTCACAATTATCTTATGAATTGCATCAACCTGAGCAGGCGGAAGCTTATCTGCTTCAAGCCCAAGAAGATGCGGAAGACCAAGAAGAAATCCTCTTGCGACTAGCAACCATGTATCAGGAGCAAGAAAGGTATGAGGATATTCTAGCCTTAGAAGTATATGAGCCAGAAAATCTCTTGACTAAGTGGATGATTGCACGGAGTTACCAAGAAACTGAAGATTTGGATGCTGCCTATGAATCTTATCAGGCATTGGTTCCAGAACTCAAGGAAAATCCTGAGTTTTTAGAGCAATACATTCATCTATTACGCGAACTTGGAAGGTTTGAAGAAGCAAAAGAACAGATCCAACACTATCTCAAGTTGGTTCCTGATGACATACAAATGCAAGATTTGTATGAACGTTTATGATAAATGAACAGTAGTCGTCTTAGCAGGCGACTATTTTTATAAAAATAAAGATTTAAAAATCTATAAATTCCATCATAAAAATGAATAGATACAGTATGAATTTTTATCTTTTTTTTGATATAATTGTTATAGTTAAATTGAAAAAACTCACTCAAAAAGTGAAACATAGAAAGATTTGAATTATGACACAAGTAAAAATCGTAACAGATTCTTCTGTTACCATTGAACCAGAAGTGGTCAAAGAATTAAATATTACCGTCGTTCCGCTCTCTGTAATGATTGATAGTGTTCTTTATTCGGATGCTGATCTTGAAGAAGGGGAATTTCTTCGCTTGATGAAAGAGAGTAAAAATCTGCCTAAAACAAGTCAACCTCCTGTTGGACTCTTTGCTGAGATCTTTGATGAGTTGAGTAAAGACGGGAGTCAAATTTTAGCCATTCATATGTCTCATGCCTTATCAGGAACTGTCGAAGCAGCTCGTCAGGGTGCAAGTTTGTCAACAGCTAATGTGACTGTATTGGATAGTTCCTTTACAGATCAAGCCCTAAAATTTCAAGTAGTTGAAGCAGCTAAGTTAGCTCAAGAAGGACAAGACATTGAGACAATTGTGGCTCATGTTGAAGAAGTAAAGAAGAACACAGAGCTCTATATTGGTGTTTCTACCTTGGAAAACCTTGTTAAAGGTGGTCGTATTGGTCGAGTGACAGGTCTTTTAAGCTCTCTATTAAATATCCGCGTAGTCATGCAGATGAAAGATGATGAATTGCAACCAATCGTTAAAGGACGTGGAGCTAAAACCTTTAAGAAATGGTTGGATGAACTGGTTTCAAAACTGTCAGAGCGTTCTGTTGCAGAAATTGGTATTTCCTATTCTGGAACTCGGGACTGGGCAGAAGAGATGAAAGAAATCCTACAACCATTCGTTGAAAAACCAATCTCTGTACTTGAAACAGGTTCTATTATTCAGACCCATACAGGTGAAAATGCTTGGGCTATTTTGGTCAGATACGAGTCCTAAAAAAATAAAGAAAATAGCAAGAAATAGCGTTTTTGACTTGACCTACAAGAGAATTTAGGATATGATTGTAATTGTTAATTAGAAAATATTTGGAGGAATTATTAACATGGCAAACAAACAAGATTTGATCGCTAAAGTAGCAGAAGCTACAGAATTGACAAAGAAAGACTCAGCAGCAGCAGTTGATGCTGTATTTGCAGCAGTAGCTGATTACCTTGCAGCTGGTGAAAAAGTTCAATTGATCGGTTTTGGTAATTTCGAAGTTCGTGAGCGTGCAGCACGTAAAGGTCGCAACCCACAAACTGGTAAAGAAATCACTATCGCAGCTTCAAAAGTTCCAGCATTCAAAGCTGGTAAAGCTCTTAAAGACGCTGTTAAATAATGAATTTAGAAAAAGCCTATTGTATCAAGCTTTCTAGCTTGGTCAATAGGCTTTTTTTGTAGTTTTGGGGCAAAAAAGGGGCAGGAAAGAACAGTATTTTCTATACCAGTCATTGATTTTAAGCTCTACTATTGGTAAGAATAGTGAGGCTGAGAAGCCTATCTCAAGTTAGGCTTGCAGACTCTCATCTATACAATTGGCACTAAATGGATAGCAAACAAGGATGGTGAGCAGAGTTTCCTTTCAAGCACTGATCCCTTTATAGAATTTCTTGACAGAGCTAGTGAAAGGGTTTACAATTATATAAAAGAAGTTAGGAGGAAAGGAAGATGATTATTTCAACTACGGGAATTGAAGGGAAAAAAATCCTATCCTACAAAGGAATCGTCTTTGGTGAAGTGGTTGCTGGCGTTAATATGTTCAAAGATATGGCTGCTGGCTTCCGTAATGTTTTTGGAGGACGAGCTAGTAGTTATGAAGGCGAGTTGACTCAAGCAAGAGAAGAAGCTCTAGCAGAAATGATGGAGCGTGCAAGTGAACGTGGAGCAAATGCTATTATAGGTATAAAAATGGACTATGAAACTTTAGGTGCTGAAAATGGTATGCTAATGGTCACTTGTAGTGGTACAGCAGTTGTGGTTGACTCCTAATTTGAAGAAACAAAAAAAGAACAGTCGGAACTGTTCTTTTTATGATTATTTGAGACCGTATTTTTTGTTGAAACGATCCACGCGTCCATCTGCTTGAGTGAACTTTTGACGTCCAGTGTAGAATGGGTGTGAGTCTGATGAAATTTCCACACGGATCAATGGGTAAGTTTCGCCTTCGAACTCAACAGTTTCGTTAGAGCGTTTTGTTGAACCGCTAAGGAATTGGTAACCAGTAGTTGTGTCCATGAAGACAACTGGGCGATATTCTGGATGGATATCTTTTTTCATTTTGCAATATTTCCTTTCTGCCATGGTCTCTTTGCGAGCCATAGATTGTTACCATACTAGTCTATCAGATTCTGATAAGTTTGGCAAGCTTTTTATCTATTTTTTCAGTAAGTTTTTTAATTTTTGATAGATGACTTCATTTTCCTCTAGGCTATAGGAGTTAGCACCACTTGCAAGTGGGTGACCTCCACCATCATGTTCTTTTGCAACACCATTGATTGGAACGAATTTACTGCGAAGACGTACGCGGTAGTGGCCATCTGCTTGTTCTACAAAAATTCCCCATAGATTGACATCCTCAATACGACCTGGAGCTCCAACAATAGCAGCTGTTTCAGAATCAGTTATTTGGTAAGACTGGAGAAGTTCTTGGCTTAGAATGACACGGGCAACTCCATTTTCATCGACTTCTAGGTGATCATAGACATAACCTTGTAGTTTGGCAATTTTGAAACTAATCGTGTCCATTTTACGAGTTAATTCAGCATAGTCAAAGTTATGTTCTCTAAGTTGACTTGCTATACGAAGAGTACGTGCAGAAGTTGATGGATAAAGGAAACGGCCTGTATCACCAATAATTCCAGCACAGAGCATTTTAGCAGCGTAGTCAGATAATTCTAGGTTAGTTGCTTCAGCAAAGAGAGCAATCATCTCACTGGCACTGCTAGAGTTGGTATCTACCCAAACAAGATCTCCATAGACTTCGTCATTTGGATGGTGATCAATTTTAATAATGATTTCAGCATTAGTATAACGTTTATCATCGATACGAGCGGTATTTGCTGTATCACAGATGATAGCAAGCGCACCTTGATAATCCTTGTCTTCTACCTGATCCATCTTTGTAAGCCATGTTAGGGTTGGCTCATCATAACCAACTACCTTGATATTTTTTTCTGGGAAATGGTGTTCCAGAAGGGCTTTGAGTCCAACTTGACTTCCTAAGGCATCAGGATCCGGTTTCATGTGACGGTGAATGATAATGGTATCATATGCTTTAATTTTTTCTAAAATTTGATGGCAAATTTCCATAAGTGACCTCAATTCTTTCTTATTTCATTGTAGCACAAGAGTTTTTATTTTTAAAATGAAAAAGATGTGATATAATGGAGAAAGATAAATTGAGGAGGACGATATGGCATTAGCAAAAATTGTATTTGCCAGTATGACCGGTAATACCGAAGAAATTGCAGATATTGTAGCAGATAAATTGCGTGAATTGGGCTTAGAGGTGGATGTTGATGAGTGTACAACTGTTGACGCATCTGACTTTCTTGAAGCAGATATCGCGATCGTTGCAACCTACACTTACGGTGATGGAGAGTTACCAGATGAGATGATGGACTTCTACGAAGACCTAGCAGATCTTAACTTGAGTGGTAAAATCTACGGTGTGGTAGGATCAGGCGATACTTTCTATGATGAGTTCTGTAAAGCTGTTGATGACTTTGATCGTGTATTTGTGGCAACAGGAGCTGAAAAGGGATCAGAGTGTGTCAAAGTGGATCTCTCTGCAGAAGAAGAAGATATCGAACGCTTGGAACAATTTGCAGAAGAATTAGCTGCTAAAGTAGGATAAGCATGAAGTTGCACTGATGAAAGTTGTCAGTGCAGTTTTTGTTAGTTTTCCCTAGGAATGAACTAGCCCATTTAGAAGCTTTTTATAAATTGATTCAAATTAAGAAGGAGGATCTATGGATTTAGATATTATTAGACAAGAAATCGATCAAATTGATGACCAAATCGTAAAACTCTTAGAAGAAAGAATGCATCTAGTTGAGGGGGTAGTTGCTTATAAAAAAGCTTCAGGAAAAGCTATTCTAGATACTAAAAGAGAGGAAGCTATCTTTGAGAAGGTCAGAAATCACGTCAGCAATAAAAAATACGAAGAGACAATCGTTGAGACTTTTTCTGATATTCTCAAACGTTCGCGCGATTATCAGGATAAAAACATCAAATGAAAAAAGAACAATTTTACCCACTAGGAATCTTTCTATCTGCCATGCTGGGAGGACTTGTCCGATATCAGATTTCGAGATGGTTTCCAGCCAGTCCAGACTTTCCATGGGGAACTCTCTTTGCTAACTATCTAGGAATTTTCTGCTTAGTCTATCTTGTCAAAGGTTATTTGGTTTATAAGGGAAGCAGTAAAGGTGTCATTTTAGCGCTTGGAACTGGCTTCTGTGGAGGATTAACGACTTTTTCAAGCCTCATGTTAGATGGCGTGAAATTGCTGGATACAGGTTCTTACCTAAGTCTACTAATCTATCTAGTTCTGAGCATTGGTGGTGGACTTTTATTGGCTTATTGTTTAGGGAGGAAGAAATGGTAGTATTATATCTAGCACTTGCTTGTGGACTAGGTGCCCTCGTGCGTTATTTCTTTTCACGTTATAATCAGGGGTCTGTACTGCCTCTAGGAACTCTCATAGCTAATCTACTGGGCTGTTTTTTGATCGGCTTATTTTACAATCATGTGGAGTCTAAAGAAGTCTATCTTATCCTTGCCACAGGATTTTGTGGAGGTCTAACCACTTTTTCAACCTTGAATGATGAACTCCAAAAACTCTTGGCTGATAAGAAGGTCTTTTACAGTTATTTTCTCTTGACCTACTTAGGTGGTTTGCTTGTTATTTTTTTAGGAATTTTACTGTGTAAGTGTCTAGTGTTTTGAGATAAATAGAAAATATTGAACTAACGGAAAAATCCGTTAGTTCTTTTTTGTATTTTGGGAGGAAAAATTATGAGACGAAAAAGTAAGGAGAGAATTTCAAGAGAGATGATAATCCAGTTTTTGATGAAGGAAACAGGTTCCACACGAAAAGAAATAATAGCAAGTATAGGAGAACTTGAGGCCTTTGGGTTGATAGGATTTACCATGAATGGTGACTTTAGACTGAAAGAGGTGTAATTTATGAAACAAATTCAGTTTATTAGTGCTAGCCATTATCAGACATCTGATCGCTTTTATGCCTTACCAAAGGTTTTGTTTGAAAATCCTATTTATGAGGATATGAGGTTAGATGCAAAAGTCGCTTATGCCATGCTTAAAGATAGACTAGATCTTTCTTTCAAGAATAATTGGATTGATGAGAATGGAAATATTTATCTGGTTTATTCCAACTCTAATTTGATGAAGATACTAAGTTGCTCGAAATCTACCCTATTAAGAATTAAGAAGCAACTCACAGAGTATGGATTAATTCATGAGGTTCAACAATCTACAAGTAAATCAGGAAATCTAGCTAACCGAATTTACCTTGGTCTCTTGCAAGATGACACAGTTGCTAGAATGGTTGATAAATCAGGTGATTCCAAATCTGATACTAGGGGGGTGTCAGATTTAGACCAGGGGGGTGTCAAAAAAACACCAGGGGGGTGTCAGATTTATACGGACCTGGTGTCAAATTTAGACCCTAACGATACTGAATATAGTGAGACTAATAATAAAGACACTGAATTAGTTATTTCTGAGGAGGACGAGGAGAGGTTTCCTAGAAATTCCCCAAATAATAAACAAGACAGACTTTCCAGAAAAGTTGATAAAGCTAGCAAGTATGATAAGGATTATATTTATGATTTAGTTTATTCTCAACTTTTAGAAGAAAATTACTCAGATACGATGGCAGCCTATATCATGATGCCATTTGAAGAACGCTATCGATATGCTTTAGAAAATATGCGATTTGCCCGTTCATCAGAAGTAATTGCTGAATATGTTTTTAATGGGTTACTTGCGATTTACAATAGTAACGCTCGAAAGTGTATTGAAAATCATTAAAAAAATTATTCAGAAAGTAATTTTTATATGTGATATCTGACCTGAGCAAGTCCTAAAACTACTCTTGTTCTTTGAAAATTGAATATCCCCACTGTCCCGATTAGCGCAGTCTAGGCATAAAAAGAAGAACAGGGGCGGTGTGTATCTAGAAAGTATATCTAGTGCTGACTGCATTATGTAAAGTCACGGTTGACTTGTCCCGTAAGACGAAAGAGTTTGCGATTTCTAAACTATAAATCGTGCGTAAAAAACACAGTAGAGATGTACGGCATCAACTCGGCATGGCTGTAAATCAGCCTTTGATTCAAAAAGGAGGACAATATGAATCAAATAAAATCAACTAGTGAGGTTACACTCACTGACTTAAGACGACTAGGTTTGCAAGGTGATGCAACTGCACGGCTTGCAAGTGGTGAAGAAATGAAATTAACTAGTAAGTATGGTCTTATTCCCAAAAAAGGGTATGTGGCAGGAAAACTTCAAACCGTTGAAATGATTGCAGAATACTCTAAAATCTATAGAGATATACGCACCATTAAACGTGGAGATATTTTAGTTGCCAGACGAATTAAGCAAGGTAATAAAACTATCTTACAGCTAACCGGTAAAGGTTATCACAGACCTAGCGGTAAAATTTAACAGATAGAGTCCTCATCTATCTGTTTTGGGGAGCAAGGAATTGTTTCTTTGTTGCTGAAAGCAGATAGGTGATGTTATGAAAAGGTGAAGAAATGAGTATTATACAGATAATATTTACAGTTATTCTTTTAGCCTCTGGGATTCTAGTATATATGACTTTTATCCCAAATAAATTGTCTGATAAAATCTCACGAGAACTAAAAGACTATTCAAATAAGCATTGTTTTAAGTAATATCAAAAAGGAGAAATCAAATGGAAATGATGAAAGAAGTAAAAAAAGTTTTATTAGCTAGCGCAATCGCAACAGCAGCAGTTGGAGCAACAACTCAAGCTTCCGCAGAAGAAGTAAAGCCTTCAGAGCCAAATTCAGGTAATCAACAGAAGACAGCAACTAAAAAAACAGTTACAGAAACTGATGTTGCTATCTCCCAAGCAGATGTGGTTCAGGCAAATACAGTTGTAAAAAAACATGAGGAGATTGTAAACACAGCTCAAAATGAGGTGAACAATGCTAAGAAAGCAGTTGATGAAGCTACAGAAACTGTTACTCAAGCGGAGAAAGTAGTCAAGGAAGCTACTCCAAAAAATATCCAGGATGCAAAAGAAGATGTCTCTACAAAAGAAATTGCTGAGAAGAAGGCTAAAGAAGAACTGACCTCTGCTGAAAAGGAACAAAAGCTAGCTGAAAAGAATGTTACTGATCAGGAAGCAAATGTCAAAGAAGCTACGAGAAAGCTTGATGACAAAACAAAAGAAGTTACAGATGCAGAACAAATTGTAGCCGAAAAACAAGCTATTTTAGACGGAACTGGAGTTGCGGGTATTGTTGCTAATGCTGAAGCTGCTGGGCGAAACTTGGAAATGAGTGAAAAAGCTGAATCACAAGCTCGACAAGAGTTGGAACTTGCTAAAAAAGCAGATGAACAACGTGATTCTAAGTTGAAACAGGCAGAAGAAGAGGTAACGAGTACAGAAGCAACTAGGTTGGTGAAAGCGCAGGAACTAGTTCAAGCAACCACTCAAGCTACTAACGCTGAAAATCAGTATCAAGTAGCTAAAGAGAATCTATCTAAGGCTCAAAGTGTTCTGGACAGTTTGACAACGACTTCGATCACTTATCCTGCTGGCTATGTAGAAGCATTAAAGGCTTACTTCAATAATCCCACTGAAGAAAATTCAAATAAGTTACAAGAAATTGCCAAGAGAGGTATGACTGCTGCTGGATTTAGCTCACCAGATGGTGGTGAGACTTATTACAGTAATCCAACTTCTCCATTTAAGCAGAGTGAGGCCGATAAAAAGACGGTTATTGCTGATGTCAACCATTTATCTGCTGAAATTCAAGATGAACTTGCCATTTTCAATGCACATTTGATTAATGATTTCCGTCAATTGATGGGAACCGATGATATTCCAGTTTTAGTGAATCGAGATATGCAGAAAGTGGCACAGAAAGCAACTCAGCTATCAACTAATCAGTATGGGCATGACCTAGATGCTTTGAACACCGTAGCGAAAGAAGTTGGTTTGAATCAAGGGAATCAAGGTCTACTTGCTGAAAATATTGGCTTTCAAAATGCAGATGATGTAGTCACATTAGCTGATCTGAAACAACAGGCATACAACAACATGGTTATGATGCTGTTTTATGATAAGCACGCTGATTGGGGCCATGCTTTAAACTTTTCAGGGCTTGATCGTAAGTCAGTCACGCTTCAATATATAGGTGTAGCAACCCGAAAGACAGATCTTGGTTTAGTTGCGATGCACTATGTTGGAACAGATTCTAAAACAATTGATTTGCTGAAAAATGGTTTCCATCAAGAAGTTAAAATTGATACTAAGAACAATCTAGCTAGTCTTCAGGAAAGAATTCAAGTAGCTAGAAATTCTGTGGCACAGGCTCAGGATACTTATGATACTGCGGAAACGAATCGTAAGGATGCACAAGCTAGAAAAGAACAAGCACAGACAGAATATACTCAAGCAGAAGTTACTGCGCAAAATGCAGTGACTAATCGTAATGATATTCAGAATATTGCTTTAAAAACTCCTGAAGCAGAAGCTAAATTAAAGCAGGCGGAAGCAAACCTTAAAAAAGCTAGTTTAGAAAATAAACAAGCGCAAGAGGCTTTGGAACAGTTGAATGCGGACGTACAAAATAAACGTGAAGTACTTGCGTTAGCTAAAGATAAACTAGCTGAAAAACAAACTGAATGGAAATCACTGAATGAAGCTTTGACTGCGGAGAAAGAGGCATTATTAGCTAAACAAGGTGAACTTACTCGAATTAAAGAACTTGTTCTCAATCGTCAAGCTTTACTTTCAGAATCAGCTGAAGCCTTGAAAGCATCAAAAGAGCGAGTGGAAGTTTTGAAGAATGCCCCACAACTCTTAGAAAAGGCAAAAGTTAATCTTGAAGCTGCTCAAGAAGTTTTGAAAGAAAAGAAATCCGTTCTTGAGTTAGCACTAGAAAAACTAGAAATTGCAAAGGCAGAACAAAGAAAGGTATTAGAGGCTCATAAAGAGTTGTTGTCGGCTTATCGTGATTATCTAGAAGCACAACAAGAAATTGAGCATCAAAAAGAGTTGACTGTTCAAAAAGCAAGTATTGAACAAGAAGGAACCCAATCTACTCCAGTTCTTCAAAATGGTAAAACTGCGAAGTATGTACATGAACAAGTGGCAAAAGTCAAAGATCCAGTTTATCAAGCACCAGCTGCAACATACGAATTACCTAAGACGGGAGAAAAATCTTCTAGTCTCTGGTTATTGGGAATGGTAACTGTTTCACTTTTAAGTCTGTTGAAAATCAAACGAGAATCTAAGGAAAATTAAATTTATTAAAGTCATCAAGGTTTCTTGGTGACTTTTTGGTTGGAGGAAAAATGATAATTGTATATTTTAGAGCAAGAGATCCATCAATTATATTCGTTAGAAAATATTCCAATGAACATTTAGAAAGGCGATACTATGAAAAAAACATTTAGCTATAGAAAATATGGAAAACGTCTATGTTCTGTAGCACTAGGACTCGTTGCAGTTGGGCTTGTCGGTTCGGCAATAGCTCAAGCAGATGAATCCAAAAGTGAATCTTCAGTAAAATCAGCTACGACTGAAAAAACAGAGCAGAAGGATACAGAATCCTCTGGGGGTGACGAAAAAAAGGTTAGCAATAATAAATCCGACAAATTCAAGGATTTGGAAAAGACCAAAATTGAAATTGAAAAGGTCAAGAAAGATGCGCCTAAGGTTAAAAATCCTAATCCAGAACCAGTTGATCCTAAACAACCTGATTTTTCTCCAGAACAAAAAACTACTGAAAATACAGTAGTAACTGGTGAAGATAAAGCAGGATCTAATGAGCTTCAGTTTAAGACAAAAGCTCCTACAAATACGAGCACAACAAATGAAATTGCTCCTCTTACGACTGTCCATGTATATGACTACTCTAGTTCGTATGCCGGTAAAGTAAAAGATTCACTTCGTTTGAGTAAGAAGATTATCGAAGCCAATAAGAACCCAGATAGTCGTCATATCATCCAATTATATCCTGACAATTACGGACAAAGTTCGTATCATGCCAGTACTAAAAAGGTTATGAACGACACTAAAGGAATTTCTTCAACTCTTCTAACAAAACAAGAAGCACTTGAAATTATTGATAACTTGTTGAAAATTAACGCACCATCAGAAAAAGATCCTACTTACCAAAACTATGGTCAATACTTCCAAGGCTTGGCAAATGCAATGGGTGCACATCGTTACATTGATGAATCTGTAGATGTGGTTGTTCCTTTTGAAGAAATTGTAGAGAAAATCACTAAATCTTCTGATACAGTCTCAGTTATCCAATACACTGATGGTTGGATGGATAAAGGTAAACCAGAAGAAATGGACAAATCTTTCGCAGAGTGGGCAAAACGACGGGCTAAGACCTTTATGTCAGTTGTAAACCGTAATCAGGTTACAGATAACGACACTAACTCTATGCGTTCAATTGAGCAAATGAAAGAATTGGGTCATCCTAATATCTACGATATGACTGGTAAAGACAAGTCAATTGTAGATGCTGAAGTGGTTAAACAGTTCATGGAAACTGCAACTATTAAAGTACAAACCTCTAAGGGCGCAGATCAAACAGCTCAAGTTGCCATCGGTGGAGATGGAATAAAAATCACTAAGGCTTTGTTAAAAGGTGGTAAAGTCAATAAAGAATTACCGGTCAAAGATGGGAAGGTTGATTTTTCAGAAAAACTACCTGATGGTGATTACTCAATCGTTTATAGCTTTACTGGAGAAGGTACTGCAACAGGTACAGTGTCACTAGATGGAAAAGAGGTAGCTAAGAAATCTGATTCTATCAAAAACGAAGGTGGAGCTGTTACTGCTGATTTCCGAACAGCGGACGGAAAAGAAATTCCTGGGCAAAGCGATATCACAATTATCGAAGCTGGTAAGGAAATTGGTAGTGAATGGAAGGCAACTGAAGTTAAGAAGGAATTGACCGTTGATGGTGAAACCTATGTATTGACTGGTGAGCCTAAAGAATCTTCTGGAAAAGTTACTAAGGACACTGTTAAACTACATTATCTGTATGAAAAGAAACCAGCAGATAAAAAGGTTTATTCTTTAACAGTCAAGGTTCTGAATGCTTTAACGAATGAGCAGATTGATCAGGATATTCTTGTAGCTAAGGGATTCTCTGGAGATGATTATGATATCAAAGCTCCGACTGTTGATGGATTTGAAGTTACCCTTAAAGAAGGCGAAGAGAAAGGGAAGTTTGCTGAAAATGACCTTTTGCTGACTTACTTGGCACATGAAAAAGGCGAGGAAGTTAAAGCTATCTTTGTCAACGAAAAGGGCGAGGAAATCAAGAATTCTGAAGTTATTTCCAAAGCTGGAGAGCTTGTAGGTAAAGACTGGAAATTTGATCGTGATGTTGAAACAGAAATTACAGTTAAAGATACAACTTATGTTTTGAAGGCAGTTCCAGAAGAGTTGGAAGGGAAGGTTTCTTCGGATAAACAGACACTTAAGTTTGTTTATAAAGAAAAAGAGAAACCGGCTGAGCCAAAGAAAACGGAAGAAAAAACTGCTGAACCAAAGAAGGAAGAACCTAAAAAACTTCCTAAAACTAGTGCTGTAAAGGATGTATTGAATGGATAATAAAAAAGGAGAATGAATGAAATTTAATAACGAGACACAAGCAATCGGTTCAATCCGAAAAACAAGACGATGGGGAACGTGTGGAGTAATTCTTGGTCTAGCTGCCTTGGGCTTGATGACTAGTCCGGTTAGAGCAGATGAACGAACTGAAAATCCAGCCACAAATGCTCCCTATGCACAGACGAATCCAAGTAGTATTTCTACAGATAACCAAGGAAAGAGTGAAGAAAAAACAGGTTCATTAGAAGTTTCTATTTCACATTCAGGTTTAGATGAAACTGTTAAAAAGGCACAGGAAGCTGGGGTGAATGTAGAATTTGATTCTGTAGTAGATAAAGGTACAGCGAGTTCGGCTTCTGAGTTGGATCAAAAGCAAAAGGAAGTCGAAAGCGATTATCGAACACAAGCGGATAGTATTGCGGAAACTACTAAAAAATATCTCGAAGATAAAAAACAGAATCAAGCGGAACGTAAGAAAATCCAAGAAGAAAATGCTGCAACGAAAGAAAAATATCAAAATGATTTAGCTTCTTATCAAGCTGAAGTTGAGCGTATCAATCAGAATAATTCGAAAATTCGTGAAGAGAATGAAAAAAATCAGCAGGCTAATCAGGCAGAAATTGATCGTATCAATCAAGAAAATGCAGAAATCCGAAAACGAAACGCAGCTAAGAAAGAAGCTTATGAAACTTCTTTGACAGATTATAAAAATAAGTTAGCAGCTGTTAAAGCTGAGAAAGAGGCAATTCAAACAAGTAAGCCTTTATTCGGATCTGATACGGGTTTCAAAGTCTATGGAGGCTTTAACTCATCTGGTCGTGGTAGCTTGGCATATTATAATGACTTTACAGTAGTACCAGACGATGACCTCAGGGTAGAAAGTATGGAAGGATTTTTGGGATATCATGCAGATACTTATGTAACGGGAGCTACTGGAACTCGAGTTACTAAAGATGGTGCAGGAGAGTTTGATGTGATCCAAAATCCTACTGTTGGAACTACATTTTATATTCATAATATCGGCACACTTACAGATGGTAGAAAAATCATGGCAAAAGTTAGGATTTCTGATTTAGGCGACTATCAAGGTGAGGTGCGAAATGGTATTCCTGTAACAGATCCAAATATCTACCTCAAGAGTGGAGATGGTGGTAGTTTTTATGTAAAATATAACAATCATACCCGTCTGGAGTTAACTTATGATTTTTATGTAGAGGAAACATCAACGCCAATTTCTCTTTTAATCGGAACAGTTATCACAGATGTAGATTGGGGACAAGGTTCAAATCTGAGTTATGGTTCATCTGGTCGTGGGGTAGTTATTAATTCAAGAGATTCTGGGCTTAATTTTGATGGTCGAGTTATGAAAGGAGTAGAAGATGCAGTTGATGCTTCTTCAGATATTCCAAGAGGATCTTTTGCTTCGGTAGGATATGGCTCTAGTATGACCTACCTCCATACTTCTTCTCCAGGCTCAACAGAGGGAAGAACACCATACGAATGGGATCAGGTGAATGCGAGTGGAAATAATCAGGGTGTTGTTTTTACTATTCTGGGAGAAGGAACAGAGTTGAAAAAGATTTCTTTCGTGCCAAAACCTGCTGCCGTAACATACGAGAAGGAGACTCCTCTACCAAGTTCCCCAAAAGGAAAAGTAGAGGAAGCACTACCACCAAAACCGAAGGAGCCAAAGGAAAAAGAGATCCCGTCTTCGTTGCCAGCTCCAACTGTTAGAGTTAGATATGCACGTCTCCAAGCAGTGCCTGACCTAGAGAAGTTTGTAAAGAATTCTGCAGGTGAATCTATTGATAAAAGCTATGTGCCTAAGCTTTCAACAGTACAGTGGGAATTAACAACTAAGCCTCTTCCAGCTAATCGTGAAGCTATTACAGACTTTGAAATTGTAGATGCATTACCTTCAGGTTTTGTACTAGATGTAGAAGCTTCAAAGAAGGCTAGTTCAGATTTTGAATTAACTTATGACGAATCAAGCCATGTTGTTCGGATGAAAGGCTTAGAAAGTTTGAAATCTAAGCTTAATCAAGATTTAAGTAAAGAAGTGCTAGTTCCAGCTCCAATTTTAGTAGGTAAGGTTACGAATGATGGGGCAACTTATAAGAACAATTTCCAATTAAAGATCAACAATAAGTACGAAAGTTATTCAAATATTGTTCAGGTTTCAACACCAGGTAAACCGAATGATCCTGACAATCCAAATAACAACTTAATCAAGCCTCTCAAACACAATCATAATAAGGATGGTGTTATCATTGATGGTAAAACAGTTCTAGCTGGTTCAACTAATTATTACCATATAACTTTGGATTATGATCAGTACAAGGGGATTAAGGCAGATCCATCTGCTATTCTAAAAGGCTTTGGTGCAATTGATGATTATCCAGAAGAGGCAGTGACTATTAATCAATCAGGTATTCGTTACATTGATAGCGAAGGAAATGAAGTTTCTGGAATTTCAGTGTATCAGTACGATTCTATCGAAGCTGTTGATAATGATAAGGTTAAAGCCTTTCTAGATAATTCTGAAATTAAGCCTAAGGGAGCTTTCCAAGTATTTTTAGTGGATGATCCAGAAGCCTACTATAACCAATATATCAAAGCAGGAAAATCTGTTACAATTATTGATCCAATGGTAACTAAGGAAGAACTACGAAATACAGGAAAATCTTTTGAGAATACGGCTTACCAAGTTGATTTTGGTAACGGATATCAAACTGATACAGTTGTAAATAATGTTCCTACTGTTAAACCAAGCAAGAAGAATCTGAACAAGGCAGGTGTCGATATCGATGGGAAACAAGTCTTGGCAGGATCTGTAAACTACTACAAGGTAACTGCAGATTATAGCCAATACAAGGGCATTGAAGTAGATAAAGAACGTATTGGTAAAGGCTTCTACATTGTTGATGATTATCCAGAAGAAGCTGTTACGATCAATCAAGATGGTGTTCAAGTGACTGATTCTAAAGGTCAAGTGGTTAAAGGTTTGAAAATGGCTCTTTATGAAAGCCTAGAAAAGGCCCCATCAGGTGTACAAGAAGCCTTGAAGTCTAGCAATTTCACTCCGAAAGGAGCGATTCAAGTATTTGAGGCTGAGAATCCAGAGGAATTCTACAAGACCTACGTTCAAACTGGAGAAGTTCTGACGATTACTAATCCAATGACTGTTAAGAAGGAATTGGGTCAAACAGGTGGTAAGTATGAGAATACAGCCTACCAAATTGATTTTGGGATGGCCTATGTAACTGAAACAGTAGTCAATAATGTTCCAAAGATTGAACCGAAGAAAGATGTAGTGATTGACCATCTAAGCAAAGAAAGTTTGGATGGAAAAGAGGTCAAGATGAATCAAACATTTAATTATAAATTAGTTGGTTCCTTGATTCCAAAAGATCGCTCAGAACAGTTGTTTGAGTATAAATTTAGCGATGATTACGATGAAACACATGATGATTATCAGAGTGTTTATCAAGTGTTTGCGGCTGTAGATTTTGAAACAAGTGATGGCCAAAAATTCAAAGCTGGTGATGAATTAACTAAGTTCACAAGTCAAGTAGTAGACAAGGCTAAAGGTAAAGTAGATATTAGCTTTGATGATACTTTCTTGAAGTCAATTTTAGAGACATCAGAGTTTCAAGCAGAAGTATATCTACAAATGACACGTATTCAGTCAGGAACAGTAGAAAATACTTACTATCATACAGTTAACGGTGTGGAAGTTGTTTCCAATACGGTTGTGACTCATACTCCAGAAGAACCAAAACCGGAAGAACCGAAAAATGAAGAGCCAAAACCGGAACCAAAACCGGAACCAAAACCAGAGCCAAAAACTCCTGAAGAACATCCGCAACAACCAGTAACTCAGCCAGAACGAAGCTTACCTTCAACAGGGGAGAAGGATTCTGCAGATTTACTATTAGCTGCTCTAGCAATGGGAAGTGTTGCTACAGGCTTGCTCTACAGCAAGCGCAAGAAAAAAGAGGCTTAGAATAGTCTAGGAACCTTTGAAATCAGCTATTTTTATGGTATAATAACGGTAAATTATGGAGGAGTAGGATTATGAAATTTGGGAATGATTTTTCCTGGTTATGGGTAGCTATCATTAGAATTTTTACAGCTCCATTTTATATCGTTCTTTGGTGTATTAATGTTGTAAAATCCACTATTGGTATGTTTATTCTGTGGGTTATAGCTAAAATATGTATAACAATCGTATTGATTGGGGGAATGGCAATCATTCATCATCTATTCAATTTCCCAAGCGAAAACATAATTGATAATATTTTTGGATGGTATACACCGCATATTTTAGGAATGCCCCATGATTCACTTATTACTGCTGGTCAAGTGGTTGATGCACCAAAAGGAGGAGGGTTATTTTTCCCATATCCGAATTTTGAAGTTCCAATTATTATTGGCCTCAGTATTCTAGTAGCTACTGTTCGGACGATTTATCGTGAAGAATTTGAAGAATTATAAAAATAGTATTGTGTTTGGCACTGTAGAAATCTCTGCAGTGCCTTTTGTTATAAAAAAATGAAATTAAAAGAGGTAAAACAAAATGGAAATCATTACAAAAATTATTACTGGTCTAGGCGTAGTTGGAACAATTACAGGTCTTATTTGGATCTGGAATGGTTCAGTTGACTATATCCAAGGAAGAAAGAATAAAGATAAGCAAAGACAAGATGATGGTTCTGATTCTATGATTAATGGTGCATTTTTGGCCGTGGCTTCTGCAGGTATTGCTGCAGCAGTCGTTGCATCACTATCCCAACTAAAATTTTAGGAGTAGCCTATGAATTTAGATATTAGAGAGCTAACAAGCTCTCTTTCTAGTTATAGCTCTGCTACAAATCAAGCTGTAAATATGATGGCTGATGCCGTCAGACCTATTGGGTATATCCTTTTAGGTCTTTTTTTCTGGTTTGAAATGGCATCATGGTCACAAATGGTCAAGTCGAGGGGAGGTGCATTAACACAGAAGATTTGGTTAGAGGCTTTAATGAAATACTTATTTGCTTTCATTATGATCTCTGCCTCATCTCAAATTTGTGATGCGATTCTGGAATTGCTTAATATTGTTGTAAAAGTGATTGCTCATGTAACACCTACTGTTAAAACAACCATTGATTCTAATATTTCTGGTGGGAAAGGAATATTTGAAAAAACTATCATTACTTTAGTCGGGAAAGCTGTAAGTGGAGTGGCTAACATTATTCTAGGAATTATTGTTTTCCTACGTTACTTGGATTTGTATATGCTTAAAGCTATAGCTCCATTGTTAGTAGCGTTCTTTATGATGGACTCGTTACGATCTGTTACGATTAATTTCTTGAAATACTTTGCGGCCTCTGCCCTTATTGGTGTCATCCTGATTATTGTTTCTGTTGTATATGATTCGATTGTTGCAGCAGATATCCTAAAGGTTACGACCGGTTCCAGTGATTCCTGGGGAACAGCCTTTGCTTCAATTGCTAAGGGGGTTATCTATATTTTTGTAATGGTTGGATCTAGTCGAAAAGCTAAGCAACTTTTAGGAGTGTAATCCATGTCTAGAATAATTAGAATTGATCGATCTTATTTTATATGAAAGGAAAATAATTGAAAAAAATTGGATCAGAATTTTTAAGAGAATTTGAAACAGAGGACAGACCGATTTTATTTGGATTAACAGGTAGAATGATTGTTCTCTACGTATGTTTGCTAATAGCTGTTTCAGGGACAATTACGATATATTTCTTTGGTTTACCTGATTGGTACATTTATCTTTGGGATGCTATATTTGTAGTTCCTGGGGCAATGTACGGTACGGGTATGACTAAGCGAATGCGGATTAAAGAAAAAATCAATTTCTTTTTCCGGATCCAACAAAGAAGCTATGAGACAGAGTTTGGAAAGGTAGGAATTTATACGAAAGATGAGTTTATTCAAAAGCAAAAGAGAAAAACTAGAAAACGCAGAAAAGAAAAGAATTGAGCGCTTGCGTCGTCAGATGAAGCCAACGACACAAAATACAATCAATTATACACTTCTACATGAAGATGGATTGATGCACATTGCACGTGAAAAGTATTCTCGTAGCTTCATGCTGGGGGATGCTTCTTACTCAACTGCTCAACAAGATGAAAAAGAGAGCATCATCGATACAACGATGGATGCTCTTAATTCACTGGATGAGGGCAGTAACTATCAACTCTTAGTAATTAACCGTAGAGTATCGGATAACTCCTTACAGAATATCTTGTTTGAAGAAACAAACGATGGCTACGATGACTATCGTGAAGAGCTAAATGAGATGATTAAGGAGCGATTTACGACACACGCTAACAACTTCGAGGTACATAAGTATGTGACCATTTCAACGAACGCTGATGATCGAAAACAGGCGCAGTTGTTACTACAAGATATTGGAGTTTCCCTGGGAACACAATTTCAGGAAGCTGATATTACATTTAAGGAAATGAATGGTCTGGATCGTCTGAAGGTCTTCTCAGAACTATTACGAGGAAACCCGTATGTCAATTTTGATTATCGAGAAATTGCTCTATCTGGATTATCAACGAAATCATTTATCGCTCCGAACCGAATTGAGTTTCAAGAAAAACGTATGATTATTGATGATAGTTGGGCCAAGGTACTCTATGCCCACCGATATCCTAACTGGATGTCTGATCGTCTCATTCGTGATTTAACGACACTGGGATTTGAACTAGCCATTACTATCCATGCAGAACCCTATGAGAATGTTGAAATCTTAGAGAAGATTGACGATGCAGAAACAGATGCTGAAATTGGGAAGCTACGTTCTAAACGTAAGGCTGCTCAATCTGGTATTTTTGATGATGCAGTGGTTGCTGGTCGTGACCAAGAAATCTCAGAAGCTACCAAGAAGTGGCGAGATGAGATTACTGAGTATGATCAGAAAATCTTTTCTGGTTTGATTGCAGTGTATTTTAAGGCAGATAGCCAGGAGGAACTACAACGTAATGAGCAGAAGATTAAGCGTGCTGGACGGAAGCTAGGGGTAGAATTTGAAGACCTCTATTATTACCAGGAAGAGGCTTTAAATACGATTCTACCTATCGGTGAGTGCTTCGTAAATGTGAAGAAGAATTTCATGAGAAAGATGACAACAGCTAATATTGCTACGCAAGTTCCATTTACTAACGTGGATTTAAAGTCTGACAGCTCACTTGCTCGCTACTACGGCCAAAATCAGTTATCAAACAATATCATTACACTGGATCGAAAACGTGATTTGAATACGGGTTCAGGTGTTGTGCTTGGTTCCTCTGGTTCTGGTAAATCTACTACGATTAAGGGTGGAGAAGTCATTCCAACTTTGCTGAAATATCCAGAAGATCGAGTAATCATTGTGGATCCCGAAGATGAATATTCTGATATTGGTCGTGCTTTCGGTGCTCAGATGGTGGATATTTCGATTGGTTCTAAAACACATATCAATCTCTTAGATCTACCAGATCTGGATCGTTTGGACGATGAGGATGACGATCCGATTGGAGATAAAGCAAACTTGTTGATGGGATTATTTGAATCGATTCTATCTGAGGTAACAGATGCACAGATTGGGATTATTGACCGGGTAACAGGTGTGACTTATGAGCGCTATTTGACAGATGATTCCACTCCAACGCTGAAAGAGTGGCACCAGGTATTGATGGAACAACCAGAGCCAGAAGCTCAAGATTTAGCTTTGGCGGTAGAAACCTATACAAAAGGTTCTCAAGATATTTTTGCTCACAATACAAACGTGGATCTTAATCATCGCTTTGTTATCTTTAATCTGAAAAAGTTGTCGCACAAATTGAAGCCGTTCGCATTGATGGTTATTCAGGATTATATCTGGAATCAAATTGTAGAGAATCAAGGGAAATGTACTACATGGGTTTACTTTGATGAGATGCAGATTCTATTTAAAAATAAGGCTCAAGCAGACTTCTTTACTACGTTATATTCACGTATTCGGAAATACGGTGCGATTCCAACAGGAATTACCCAGAACGTAGAAACGTTAGCTGCTGTTGAAGAAGGTCGAAAATTGCTCTCAAACAGCGAGTTCATGATTTTACTTAAACAAAAACCCCAGGATTTGGCTATCTTAAAAGAGATTGTTAACTTGACTGACAAACAGATTCGCTACTTGGCTCGACCAAAAGCTAAAGGTACTGGCTTAATTGTAGCAGGGCCAGTTGTAGTGCCATTTGAAAATCCAATACCTAAGAATACTAAGTTATATAACTTAGTTGCAACAGACGCTTAGGAGTCTCACTATGGATCAGGAGAAAGGCAGACCAAAAACAATCGGTCATAAGATAGATCAGAAGCTGGAAACAGTCCGGAAGAATTACCGCACTGTTCAACAAGATAGTGCTATGCGAATGAAAGAGCTAAAGTCACAATCACGTTCTACGAATCGCATCGTTAAGAATAGTCATAAACAATTTAGAGCTTCAAGAGCCAAAGTCAAAAAAATCCAAAAAGAGTATAAGAATATCCAGAAACAGGGAAGAGAGCTTCGGAAAGAAGGGAAGGGCCTTCGTCCAGAAGAAATCAAGAAGCAGGCTTTTCTTAAGCAGAAATTGGATAAGAACAATAAAAAACAAGCCTTCCTTAAGCAGGAATTAGATAAGGCGAAACTGGAGAAAAAAACTTCTAAAAGAACTTTTAAAGTCGCTCAAGAGGCTAATGGTGGATCACGGAAGAAGAAGTTTCTTCGTGCAGCCAAACAATCTGTAGAACGAGTTGCTAATCAACAGGCTAGTTCTACGGCTCATCAGGATGATACCCTTTCAGATATAGCACGAACTAAGAATCAGTATCAGGATATTCAGATTCAAGGAAAACGTATTAAAACGATTGGGAAATATAGTGGTAAGCTTGGTCAAGGAGTTGTTAAATCAAGCTATAGCCTAGGAAATAGATTCTATAATAAGGCTAATGGAAGAGGCTTCACTCGAACCCCAAAAGAGTTTTCTTGGGAAGGGAAGTTATCCCGACAGATACAGGCTTATAGAAATCGCTTAGCTGCTTCTAAGACAGGGAAGGCTGCTAAGAAGGCTAGAAAGGTCTATCGTTTTGGATCTAAACCGATTAAAGCTATTATCAAAAATCCGCTTGGCTTTAAGGCTTATCTGATTGCTTTTGGTCTGCTTTTGTTTCTGGCAATACTTGGTATTGGTAGTTCAGGAATTACCCGTCAGGATGAGTTTGATATGAATGATACCTGGTTGTATCTTTCAAAATTGGATCGTGAAAAATCTAATGATAAGGTAGATTATTGGACAAAAATTGATGATCCGCTTTTGTACTTGAATTATAAGTATGATGATATTTCAGATAAACTTCGTATAGACGGGAACAAGTATTTTTCGCAAAATACTCGTGGGAAACTATACTTAGATACCTTATGGAAGAATTTGAATGGGGATAAAGATAATCTTAAAACAATGGAAGATCTTTATACTAAAAATGACCTTTACAAGTTGAGTGAGGATGAGTTAGAAGAGTATAAAGAACTCTTAGAAATTGCTCGAGATAGCGGAAAATATATGTTGCTACAAGAGCTAGACAATCCATTTTATACAGAAGATCAGCCTGAATCAGAAGCTCCCCTTCAGATTATTGAGCGTTTTGGTTATAAAACTACGAAGGAAATCTTTAATGGTTCTGTTTTGCAGGCCACAGGTGGACAGGCTTTACTAGCTGTTTTAGATGGGAAAGTCGAAGTCAATGGTAATGATCTAGAAATCAGTGATGAGAATTCCAAGTTTCTGTATAAGAACGTAGATACGATTCGTTACAAAACAGGAGATCATGTTAAATCTGGAGATATCATTGGAAAGGTCGCATCTGAAGGTAATCAAACGGTCTATTATCAAAAACTAGAACCTGATCGATCAAATAAGAAAGATAAAGATGGTAATGTTGAAAAGAGTTGGACTTATGTCAATGTCGGCTTTTACTTCCAGCGTGTAGAGTACACACAAGCAACGTCTGTCGTTAGCAGTATTGAAACATCTGGAGAGAAAGGAAAACGTGCGAGAGCTTTTGCAGATGCGATTAAAAAGAATATACCGGAGGCAACCGATGAAGGGATTGCAGCCGTTTTGGGAGGATTTGATATTGAGAGTTCCATCACTTTTAAACGCTATGAAACAGACTTTCTAACCAATAATCAATTTGATAAGGTTGCTAAAGAGCCAACTGCAGAAAATCTAGTTGGTAACTGGGATGCCTTCCAAGCTATGTATCCGAATCTGCGTTTAAATAAAGGAGGATACATGGTCAATGGTTTACACTATATTGGAATTGGGATTGGTCAATTTACTGGCCCTCGTGCTCTTGCATTGTGGAATTTTGCAAAAGAGATGAATGGAGATATTTGGTCTGCGGAAGTTCAAACTAAATTTCTATTAGAAGCAGATGATCCAATTAGACGAGAAGCTTTTAAAAGAATTGTAACCTCAACAGGTTCCGTAGAAGCTCTTGCAGAGGACTTTTTGAATGCTTGGCTAGGAGTACCAGGTAATAAGCTTCTAGAGCGACAAACTGCAGCTCGTCAATGGTTAAATTTCTTAAAAAATAAAGGAGGAGGTTCAACAGGAGTTTCGAGTCAACAAGTTCCAGCAGAGTATAAGGATAAACTTCCGTATGGACTCCCTACCGATCAAGCAATTCTAGAGGGTCAAGGTTATCCAGGTAATGCCTATGCACTAGGAAATTGTACTTGGTATGTCTATAACCGTTTTGCTCAGATTGGAACTGGAATTTATCCATATTTAGGAAATGCCAATCAATGGGTTGATAGTGGTCAAGCTCAAGGATATGAAATTTCAACAACCCCTAAACCAGGTTCTGCAGTTGTATTCATGAATGGTGTAGCTGGAGCATCACCAATCTATGGTCACGTTGGATTCTGTGAGTACGTCAATAGTGATGGTAGCTTCTTAATGTCAGAAATGAACTTTGCTGGTTTATACCTAACGACTTGGCGAACCTTGACACCACAATCAGGCATCTATTTTGTTACCCCTAAATAAGAAAGGAAAAGAATGTATAATCAAAAGTTAATCAAAATGGTAAAGGGACTCCTTATCGGAGTCGCTGCCGTTTTATGTATTATCCTGGGCTATTCTATTGCTCAAGTACAACAGAATTTGAGACAGAATAGTCAAGTTCAGGAAGAGGCAAAGCAGAAACCAGAAGAGAAACAACAGGAACAACTATCTCTTACTGAACAGCAGGTCGAGGACTTTCTAATTGCTTACTATACCAAAAAGGATTTAGAAGAGAATCGTCCACGCTATAAGCCTTTCATGACGGATTCTATGTATCAGGAAACTGTTCAAGAGGAACAGAAACCAGTCAATCAGACCTATAAGGGGTATGTGGTTGACCAATCTTATGAATCAGGCTCTATCTACATTGATAAAACACATAAAGTTGCTTTAGCCCAGATTCAATATTCTAGCACAACCTTAGCAGAAAAAGATAATCGAGATTCTAAGGGCCTTGCTGGTATCACTAAGGCTACAATTCGATTGACCTATGTAGAACAATCAGGGAAACTATTGGTCAATAAAATTGAGCCTATTGTCTTGACTGAGGCAAAGGGGCAAAGTATAGGCACCTATTCAGATACTAGCAGTTCAAGCTCGACTCAAGTATCTTCTTCATCAACCACAACACCTACATCCTCTGAACAAACAACCGCAACCAGTAGTAACCAATAAGGAGAATTGAATGAATAAAAAAATAGAACAACTTGAAGGTAAGCTTGAGAAAGTGAGGAAAGACAAGGAAAAAGCGCAACGACAAAAAGAAGCAGCAGATGAAAAAATCAAGAATTACATAAATCAAGAAAAAGATTTGGAAGCGCAGCTTTTTGTGGCACTATCAGAAGAAAGTGGCTTATCCTATCAGGAAATGAAGGAACTTATTCTTCCAGCACAATCAAGTAACCAAGGAGTGAACCATGTATAAAATTATCAATCAACTGACTAATCAAGAGGAAACTTTTGAGTACCGAGATGAGTTATTATCAAGGCTAGAAATCATCAACGAGCGAATGAAGAGTAATAGAATAACCGGAACCTATCGGCTTTATTCTCTCAATTCTGAAGGTGAGATCCTACAAGAAGATAGACTCGAAATACCTTTTGTTGGAATTATTGATCAGTTGCTGGAAAATTTTGGTACGAGTGGTGGGAAGAAAAAAAGAGGTTTTCTACATTTTTTAGCAAAACATAAAGAAAAGAACTCCTCATTAGGAACACCAGAACCTCAACCACAACCCGAAATCCAACCGGAACCAGATCCTGAACTAGAAGATCTTACGGTAAAGAAAGAGGCAAATATAGCTCGTCAAAGAATTGCTGAGCTAGTTTCTCAGAAGCCTAAAGATGAGGTTAGAGAGGAAGTGACTTTGGAAGATAAAATTACCTATTCTTCTAGTGAATGGACTACAGATCATTTCAGTAGATTAGATGAAAATGAGGAAGAACGAGTAGAACCTTCACAAGATGAAAATACACAGGATGCAGCTACAGAAGAAGTAGCACCAGTTGTTGCTACATTTAGTCAGAAAGAGAATAAAACGCTTCCTAATCAAAAGGCTGAATCTTCCTTCTCTCTTTCTCATGCGACTACAGTAAATGTGACTTCAGAGGTTATTGATAGCTTTGAGGCTCAGACGGTTACTTATAAGCAATCTATTAAAAATAAAATCAAATCTAACGAAGATTTTATCAAGGAAGCAAATGAGGAAATTGCTCAGTGCCAAAAAAGGATCGATGAGTTGCAACAACAGATTATTGCGAAAGACTCTCAAGCTACTCAATTGAAGGATCTTTATTTCAAAATTGAAGAGGTGAGCTAAAATGGAACAAGAACAAGTTGTAGCCCAATTAGGACGGGCAACTCTTGTGACAGGAGAAGTAATCTTAAAAGGACTCTTCCTGGTGAGCTCTAAAGCAGTTGAAATGTATCAAGCCAGAGGAGAGAATGTAGTCTTTACTGGTGATACAGACTGGAATAAATTCATGGCAACAGCAGATGCAAAAGAAGTCCAGCAATTACTACATAATGAAGTCAATCTCGAGGCAGTTCGAAAAGAACTAGGCCAATACGGGATTGGCTTTTCTTTTTATACTCATCCAGATGGAAAGACAACCCTTGCTTTTAATGCAAAAGATAAAGGTGTTGTTGAACAAGCATTTAAGGATGTCCTAGAAGGCATCACAAGAGATCCTAAAGGATTCAATGAGCGAAACCTTAAAAATGGGAAAACAACTTCTTTTGAGGAGAAATTGCAACATTTCAAAGCTGTGGAACAAGAGAAAATCAATTCCCTCCAGGTAAACATTCATACGAAGGAGTTTGTTCTTCCGGAAAATATCGAACCACAGATTGGAGGGAAAATGAAGTGATTACAGAAAAGAAGAAACGGAGACTTAGACCATATTTGTTGTTAGGATTAGGCCTATTTTATCTCTTTCATTGGCTTTTTAAACTGTGGCTGTTAGCACCAGATACCGATTCAGTAACGGATGTATTTGGTCTTGGAAAGCTTAACTGGATGAGCGACCATCTGGGCGATAAATCTTGGTTTGATTTTCAATTCACACCAACTTCTTTATTGATTGGTATGAGTGGATTTCTGATTGCTTTTTTGCTGTATCTGAGAGTAACAGATACAGGTACGTACAGGTATGGGGAGGAACATGGATCAGCTCGCTTTGCAACTAAGGAAGAGTTGATGAGATTCCGAGATGAAGATCCTGAAAAGAATATGATCTTTACTCAAAATAGCCAGATGGGACTATTTAATAACCGATTGAGCTTTGAAAATCAGATTAATAAAAATATTTTGGTGTATGGTGGTACAGGGGATTCAAAGACACGTAGTGCTGTAAAACCAAATATTTTACAAGGAAATTCTAGTTTTGTAACCACAGATACCAAAGGAATTTTGATTCATGAAACAGGGAAGTCTCTTATAGAAAAAGGCTATAAGATGAAGATTTTTGATTTGATTACTTTCTTGAATTCAGATGGTTTCAATGTTTTTAGATATATTCATAATGAAATGGATATAGACCGAGTGGCAGAGGCTATTACAGAGTCTCTCAACAGAAATGGTCATGAGGGAGATCCTTTTTGGCCAGCAGCCAATAAACTCCTGATGCGTTCTCTAATTGGCTATCTTTATTTTGATGGTAAACTCGATCACTATCTGCCTAATTTAGGGCAGGTTACAGATATGATTCGAGAATTGAGAAGAAATCATCCAGAAGCGGAGAGTCCTGTTGAATTGATGTTTGAAGACCTGGAGAGAAGGAGCCCAGGGAATTATGCTAGTAGGCAGTGGGATCTATTCAATAAAAACTTTGATGGCCAAACACGGGCTTCTGTTTATGCTATCTTTGCAACAACCTTCTCAGTATTTGATCATGAGCAACTAAGAAAGATTATTGAAAAGGATACACTCGAGATTGAAAAATGGAATATTGAGAAAACAGCAGTTTTTATTCATATTCCAGAAGTGGATCCAGCTTACCAGTTCTTATCTGCCCTTCTCTTTAGTACCATTTTTGATGTGCTAATAAAAACTGCAGATGCAGTTATATTAGGTGAGCATCCAACAAAGACCAAGGAAGACTTATTGCATCTACAGGTGTGGGCGGATGAGTTTGGTCAGATTGGGAAGATTCCTAATTTACCACCAATTATCTCAGTTATTCGTTCTCGAGAGATTTCTATCAAGATGATGGTACAATCTCAAAGCCAGATTGAAGTATTATATGGTAAAGAAAATACTAAGACGATTATCAATAACTGTGGTGCTATTCTTTATTTAGGTTCAAATGACTTAGACACGCTTAAGTACCTATCTGAGCGATCAGGGAAGCAAACTCTGAATGATCAGAATTATAGTGAGAGCAGAGGAAGAAATGCCAGCAGCTCTAAGCAGAACTCTAAAATTGGTCGAGAACTGTTGACACCGCATGAGGTGGCCACGATTGGAACAACAGAAGCCCTACTCTTCCTATCCAAACAAAATGTCTTTCGAGATCAAAAATTTAACCTGGATACGCATCCAAGAGCCAATCTCCTAAGCAATGGCCCAAACGATGACAATTGGTATAGATATAAGCGCTATCTGAGCGATATTGATGAGTGGAAAGACCAGGTTGGGGAAGAAAATGTTATTCATATTGGAATTAAGGAAGTTGAGGAAGTTCCTCTCAGAGTTAGTTAGAAAGGATAAAGAATGAATACATTACCACAAAAACAATTTAAACGAATGAAGCGTGAAGTTGAGGAGGAGACTGCACGAGGGATTGGTTATTTTGAGGGGATTTTAGAACATATTCCTTCTTATCCCCTATCTGAAGCAGTAAAAGAATTGGCTTTAGCTGGTTGGATTACACCTCATACAGATGTCGTTGATGTCCAAAATATGATTGTTACAGAATCCATAAAATGGATGAATTATCAAGATTTCAAAAAAGTTGCTCCCTATTTATTTTCATATCCTCGAGAGCAAAGGGAGAAAGATTTATTGGTTCGACCAGTGAAGATTTC
>NZ_JVKV01000069.1 GCF_001072375.1 Streptococcus pseudopneumoniae | reverse complement strand
GCCTGAAATTTACTTTCAGAACTCATTTTTTTATTTGATTTTTTAGCACCACGAGCCTTTTGGAGGAGCTCCAAAGTTCCAGTTTCACTTGCTTCTCCAACCATACGAATATTGAGGAGCCCAACAACTGTACCGATCAGTTTACTCAAGCGACCATTCTTAACCAGATTATCAACCTTAGCGAGAACGAACAATAACTTAGTTTTTTCTTGGTAAGCAGTAATAGCATTAACCACTTCTTCAAAAGAAAGTCCTTGGTCAATCAAATCATTGATTTTCTCAACGATTAGATCAACTTCCCCACCAGCAGACAAGCTGTCGATAACATGAATCTGAGTATCAGGATGTTCTTCGAGATAGAGATTCTTAGCTAATTGAGCGCTGTTTTGACTACCAGAAAGAGTTCCGGTAATGGTCACTACAAAAATATGTTTTGCCCCTTCAAATGCTCGCAAGTAATCATCAGGGCTAGGACAAGCTGATTTTGAAGCTTTAGAAGTTGCATACATGGTTTCCATCATTTTGTCAATATCAAGACTAGCATCGTCAATAAAGACTTGATCAGCCACTTGAATGGTTAAGGGAACACTGATGAATTCAGTATCAATTGCTGGATTTGCCAGTTGACGATAATCACAACCAGAGTCAGCTACAATCTTCCAAGTCATAGAAATTCTCCATCTTTATCACTTATACATTGACAAAGGTTCTGTCTTTTTTTACAATTATATCATGAAAAATCTTAAAACAAAAGTCTCGTCACTCTGTTGTCACAAGTAGAAAGGAAGTGTTATGGCCGAACGAAGAATTTCTGAAAATTCGCTTGAAAATCTCAGAAAATCCAATCAAGAATCCAATTTACTGACCAGAGAAGCTATCGAAACAGCTCTCTTGCAACTTTTGGAGAAAAAGGAATTGACAAAGATTAGCATTTCTGAGTTGGTCAAACGTGCTGGTGTTTCCCGTGCAGCCTTTTATCGAAACTATGACTCCAAAGAAGAGATTTTAGAAAGTGTCTTTAAACGAAGCGTCCATAACATTATGGAGCAATTGAGCCATTACGATGTTAAAACGGATCTCTATCTGGTTTGGGTTCGCCTCTTTAGAGAAGCCAAGAAAGAGGCTAAGGTTATTCAGCTTGCCTTGGACTACCACTTGGAAAAAATCTTTGTGCAAGCCATGCAAGAATTTTTAGAAAAATACTATGGAAAATCAAAAGGAGTCAGCTCTTACCTGCATTCTTTTTGGAGTTCTGCCATCGTATCAGTTTTGCTTAAATGGATTAAGGATGGAATGAAGGTTCCTGCTGAAAAAATTGCAGATTTACGCCTACCATTTTTCAAAAAATAGATCAGGAGGAGAGAAGTTATGACAGAAAAAAGACTGGCTTGGGATGAGTATTTTGCTGCTCAAGCCCTATTGATTGCCAATCGTTCAACCTGTAAACGCGCCAAGGTAGGAGCTGTTTTAGTCAAGGATAATAAGGTTATTTCAACAGGTTATAATGGCTCTGTATCAGGAACGGAGCATTGTATTGACCATGACTGTTTGGTGATTGAGGGCCACTGTGTCCGCACTCTTCATGCTGAGGTTAATGCTATTTTACAAGGAGCCGAACGTGGCGTTCCAAAAGGATTTACAGCTTATGTCACTCATTTTCCTTGTCTTAATTGTACCAAGCAATTGCTTCAGGTAGGTTGTGAACGTGTCGTTTATATTAACCAGTACCGTATGGACGACTACGCCCAGTATCTCTATCGTGAAAAAGGGACCGAGTTGACCCATTTACCACTTGAGACAGTACAAGCAGCTCTTCAAGAAGCTAACTTGATTTAAAAATTAAAAAAAAAGATGGTTTAGAAGGATTTTTAAACCATTTTTTGATATAATAAGAAGAATAAATTGAAAGAAGGAATTCAGAAAATGGGAAAACTTGAAGTCATTAATCATCCACTCATTCAACACAAATTGTCAATCTTGCGTCGTACAGACACTTCTACAAAAGCTTTTCGTGAGTTAGTAGATGAAATTGCTATGTTGATGGGATATGAAGTACTTCGTGATCTTCCGCTTGAAGACGTTGAAATCGAAACACCTATCACAAAAACAGTTCAAAAACAATTGGCTGGTAAAAAATTGGCAATTGTTCCAATCTTGCGTGCAGGTATCGGGATGGTCGACGGGCTATTGAGCTTGGTTCCAGCAGCCAAAGTTGGACATATTGGTATGTACCGTGACGAAGAAACTCTTCAACCAGTAGAATACTTGGTTAAATTACCTGAAGATATCGACCAACGTCAAATTTTTGTGGTTGACCCTATGCTTGCAACAGGTGGTTCCGCAATCTTGGCTGTTGATTCCCTCAAAAAACGTGGAGCATCAAACATCAAATTTGTCTGCCTTGTATCTGCTCCAGAAGGTGTAAAAGCTCTTCAAGAAGCTCACCCAGATGTAGAAATCTTTACAGCAGCTTTGGATGAACGCTTGAACGAACATGGCTATATCGTTCCAGGTCTTGGTGACGCTGGAGACCGTTTGTTCGGAACTAAATAAGATTTTAAGCATAAACTAAAACTGTTCATTAGTTTTAGTCTCGAAAGGAGGTTGAATTTTTGTGTCTGTTTTTAGGATAGAGCAAAAATTTGACCTTTTTTGACCAAAAAGATATAATAGTCCTGTATCAAGTCGTTTGACTAAGAAAAATTGAAATCAGAAGGAGAAATGAATGATTCCTGTAGTTATTGAACAAACAAGTCGTGGAGAACGTTCATATGACATTTACTCACGTCTTCTAAAAGATCGTATCATCATGTTGACTGGACCAGTCGAAGACAATATGGCAAACTCAGTTATCGCCCAATTGCTTTTCTTGGATGCCCAAGATAGTACAAAAGATATTTACCTTTATGTGAATACTCCAGGTGGTTCTGTATCAGCTGGTTTGGCAATCGTTGATACTATGAACTTTATTAAGGCAGATGTCCAAACCATCGTTATGGGGATGGCTGCTTCAATGGGAACAATTATTGCCTCAAGTGGAGCAAAGGGCAAACGTTTCATGCTTCCGAATGCAGAATACATGATTCACCAACCGATGGGTGGTACAGGTGGTGGTACACAGCAAACAGATATGGCGATTGCTGCTGAACACTTGCTTAAAACTCGTAAGACTTTGGAGCAAATTCTTGCAGATAATTCTGGTAAATCAGTTGAGCAAATCCATGCAGATGCTGAACGTGATTACTGGATGAGCGCTCAAGAAACACTTGAATATGGTTTCATTGATGAAATCATGGCTAATAATTCTCTGAATTAATCTTTTGAAGCAAACTCGACTGAGTTTGCTTTTTTTGATATAATAGTAAGAAGATTGTTAGAAGGAAGTTGTAATATGTTTCAAAAAGAGAATCGGTCTGGTCTGATTATCTACCTATACTATAATCGTGATGCAAAAAAACTCGATAATTATGGTGATATTTGTTACCACTCTAAAAAACACCGTTATCTGCAACTGTATGTCCCAACAGAAGAAGTGGAAGAACTGGTTAGCCGTTTAGGAAAAGAGAGATTTATCAAAAAAGTGCGACGATGTCATATCCAAGAATTGGAAACTCCCTTTGTTGGTAGTCTCTATAGAAATAGCGAAAACGTTATCATGTAAAAATTAAGATAAATGTGTTGACAATTTTCAGATAATTCGGTATATTCTTAACATGTAATTTAAATTAAGAAATTAAAAGGAGATAAACATGAAGAAAAAATTTGCCTTATCACTTGTAGCTCTTGCAAGTGTAGCTGTTTTAGCAGCTTGTGGAGAAGTGAAGACAGGAGCTTCAAATTCAACTGGTAACCCAGTGGATGAGAAAGTCGTTAAAATCGGTTTCAACTTTGAAGAAACTGGTGCTGTAGCATCTTACGGTACATCTGAGCAAAAGGGTGCTCAACTTGCAGTTGATGAAATCAACGCAGCAGGTGGTATCGATGGTAAACAAATCGAAGTAGTAGACAAAGATAACAAATCTGAAACTGCTGAAGCTGCTTCTGTTTCAACAAACCTTGTTACTCAATCTAAAGTAGCAGCTATCGTAGGACCTGCAACTTCAGGTGCAACCGCAGCAGCAGTAGCAAATGCTACACAAGCTGGGGTTCCATTGATTTCTCCAAGTGCTACTCAAGATGGTTTGACAAAAGGTCAAGATTTCCTTTTCATCGGAACATTCCAAGATAGCTTCCAAGGGAAAATTATTTCTAACTATGTTACAAACAAGTTGAACGCTAAGAAAGTTGTCTTGTATACTGATAACTCAAGCGACTACGCTAAAGGAATTGCAAAATCATTCCGTGATTCATTCTCAGGCGAAATCGTAGCAGATGAAACGTTTGTATCAGGTGACACTGACTTCCAAGCAGCTTTGACAAAAATCAAAGATAAAGACTTTGATGCAATCGTATTGCCAGGTTACTACACAGAAGCTGGTAAAATTGTAAACCAAGCTCGTGGTATGGGAATTGATAAACCAATCATTGGTGGTGATGGATTCAACGGTGCAGAGTTTGTTCAACAAGCAACAGCTGAACGCGCATCAAATATCTACTTCATCTCAGGATTCTCAACTACTGTAGAGGTTTCAGATAAAGCAAAAGCCTTCCTTGAAGCTTACCGTGCAAAATACAACGAAGATCCTTCAACATTTGCAGCTCTTGCTTATGACTCAGTTTACCTTGTAGCTAATGCAGCAAAAGGTGCAAAAACTTCAGTTGATATCAAGAACAATCTTGCTAAAACACAAAACTTTGAAGGTGTTACAGGTCAAACAAGCTTTGATGCAGATCACAACACTGTGAAAACAGCCTTCATGATGACCATGAATAATGGTAAAGTAGAAGCGGCAGAAGTCGTAAAACCATAATTATAGATACAGGAAATGGGGAATGAGCTTTTACTCACTCCCTGTTTCGGTGTTTATGAAAGGATTATTTTTTTATAAAAATCCTAAAAAATAAAACTTAGAAAGAGTGAACCATATGCTTCAACAACTTGTCAATGGTCTAATCTTGGGTAGTATCTATGCGCTACTAGCCCTAGGTTATACTATGGTTTATGGAATTATCAAGCTCATTAACTTTGCCCATGGTGATATTTACATGATGGGTGCTTTTATGGGTTATTTTTTGATTAATTCCTTGCAATTAAATTTCTTTGTTGCCTTGATCTTATCGATGATCGGTACAGCGATTCTCGGTGTTATCATTGAGTTCCTAGCTTATCGTCCATTACGTCATTCAACTCGAATCTCTGTATTGATTACAGCTATCGGGGTATCCTTCTTACTGGAGTATGGAATGGTCTATCTGGTAGGTGCCAACACACGTGCCTTCCCTCAAGCAATCCAAACAGTTCGTTATGACTTGGGACCAATTAGTCTAACAAATATTCAATTGTTGATTTTGACTGTCTCACTTGTTTTGATGGTTCTTCTACAACTCATCGTACAAAAAACCAAGATGGGAAAAGCCATGCGTGCCGTTTCTGTAGATAGTGATGCTGCTCAGCTGATGGGGATTAACGTGAACCGTACAATCAGTTTTACCTTTGCATTGGGTTCAGCTCTAGCTGGTGCAGCGGGTGTCTTGATTGCACTTTACTATAACTCTCTCGAACCATTGATGGGAATGACTCCAGGTATTAAATCATTCGTGGCTGCCGTTCTTGGTGGTATCGGAATCATTCCTGGTGCAGCACTGGGTGGCTTTGTTATTGGTCTTTTGGAGACATTTGCTACCGCCTTCGGAATGTCAGATTTCCGTGATGCCATCGTGTATGGAATCTTGCTCTTAATCTTGATTGTTCGTCCAGCTGGTATCCTCGGTAAGAATGTGAAAGAGAAGGTGTAAACAATGAAAGAAAATTTAAAAGTTAATATTCTATGGTTATTCCTTTTGTTGCTTGGATATGGTTTGATTAGTCTATTGGTTTCAATAGGAGTCTTGAACCTTTTCCATATTCAGATTATTGAACAAATCGGTATCAATATTATTCTAGCAGTAGGTCTTAACCTAATCGTTGGGTTCTCTGGTCAGTTTTCACTTGGACATGCTGGATTTATGGCTATTGGTGCTTATGCAGCAGCCATTATCGGATCAAAATCTCCAACCTATGGTGCATTCTTTGGGGCTATGTTGCTCGGTGCCATTATTGCTGGTTTGGTTGCCTTGGTCGTTGGAATTCCTACCCTACGTTTGAAAGGGGATTATCTCGCGGTTGCGACACTTGGTGTTGCTGAAATTATCCGTATCTTCATTATTAATGGTGGAAGCCTTACAAACGGTGCTGCTGGTATTTTGGGGATTCCTAACTTTACAACCTGGCAAATGGTATATTTCTTTGCTGTGATTACAACGATTGCTACTCTCAATTTCCTTCGTAGTCCTATCGGACGTTTAACCTTATCAGTTCGTGAAGATGAGATTGCTGCTGAGTCAGTAGGGGTCAATACTACAAAAATTAAAATCATTGCTTTTGTTTTTGGTGCTGTTACTGCAAGTATCGCAGGTACTCTTCAGTCAGGATTTATCGGATCAGTCGTACCAAAAGATTATACGTTTATCAATTCTATCAATGTCTTGATTATCGTTGTATTTGGTGGTTTAGGATCCATTACAGGGGCAATTGTTGCGGCGATTGTTCTTGGAATCTTGAACATGCTCCTTCAAGACGTGGCCAGCGTTCGTATGATTATCTATGCTTTGGCCTTAGTACTCGTTATGATCTTCAGACCAGGTGGTCTTCTTGGGACATGGGAATTGAGCCTATCACGTCTCTTTAAAAAAGGTAAGAAGGAGGGACAAAACTAATGGCATTACTTGAAGTAAAAAATTTAACCAAACATTTTGGTGGTCTGACAGCCGTTGGGGACGTCACTCTCGAATTGAACGAAGGTGAACTTGTTGGTCTGATTGGACCGAATGGTGCTGGGAAAACAACCCTCTTCAACTTATTGACAGGTGTTTATGAACCAAGCGAAGGGACAGTAACCTTGGATGGTCACTTGTTAAATGGCAAGCAACCCTATAAAATCGCATCTCTTGGTTTAGGGCGTACCTTCCAAAATATCCGCCTTTTTAAGGACTTGACAGTTTTGGATAACGTTCTAATTGCATTTAGTAATCATCATAAACAACATGTTTTTGCAAGTTTCTTGCGCTTACCAGCTTTTTATAAGAATGAAAAAGAATTGAAAGCTAAAGCTTTAGAATTACTAAAAATCTTTGATTTGGATGGAGATGCTGAAACTCTAGCTAAAAATTTAGCCTATGGTCAACAACGTCGTTTGGAAATTGTTCGTGCTCTTGCTACAGAACCTAAAATCCTTTTCTTGGATGAGCCTGCAGCGGGTATGAATCCACAAGAAACTGCAGAATTGACTGAGTTGATTCGTCGCATCAAGGATGAATTCAACATTACTATTATGCTGATTGAACATGATATGAACTTGGTTATGGAAGTTACTGAGCGTATCTATGTTCTTGAGTACGGTCGTTTGATTGCTCATGGAACACCAGATGAAATCAAGAATAATAAACGTGTTATCGAAGCTTATCTAGGAGGTGAAGCCTAATGTCTATGTTAAAAGTTGAAAACCTCTCAGTACACTACGGTATGATTCAAGCTGTACGTGATGTGAGCTTTGAAGTAAACGAAGGAGAAGTTGTTTCCCTTATCGGTGCCAACGGGGCTGGTAAAACAACCATCCTTCGTACCTTGTCAGGCCTTGTTCGTCCAAGTTCTGGTAAAATTGAATTTTTGGGACAAGAAATCCAAAAGATGCCTGCACAAAAAATTGTGGCATCAGGACTTTCTCAAGTACCAGAAGGACGTCACGTCTTCCCTGGTTTGACAGTTTTGGAAAACTTGGAGATGGGAGCCTTTCTTAAGAAAAATCGTGAAGAGAACCAAGCAAATCTGAAAAAAGTCTTTTCACGTTTCCCTCGTCTGGAAGAACGTAAAAACCAAGATGCAGCTACCCTTTCTGGTGGTGAGCAACAGATGCTTGCTATGGGACGTGCGCTTATGTCAACGCCTAAGCTTCTTTTGTTAGATGAACCATCAATGGGGCTTGCGCCAATCTTTATTCAAGAAATTTTTGATATCATCCAAGATATTCAAAAACAAGGTACAACTGTTCTTTTGATCGAGCAAAATGCCAATAAAGCACTAGCCATCGCAGATCGAGGCTATGTTCTTGAAACAGGTAAGATTGTCCTATCAGGCACAGGTAAAGAACTCGCAGCATCAGACGAAGTCAGAAAAGCATATCTAGGTGGCTAAAACAATCCAGTGGATTGTTTTAGTCGGCGGATAGAGATTGCTTGGCAATCATCAGAACCAGTGGATTGTTTTAGTCGGCGGATAAGGATTGCCTAGTAATCTTCGTATAGTCTGGGAGACTAGTTTAGGTTGCGAATATAGATTGCGCAAGCAATCCACATTAGTCCGGAGGATCTTTTAGTCGGCGGATAAAGCTTGTCTTAGTCTGCGGGAAAGATTGCCAAACAAATTACATAATCATTAGATTGAGGGCCCTAATATAGGGCTCTTTTTATAGTATTTCAGAGTTTTCAGAATCTTGAAAAAGAGATGAAAGCGTTTGATTGATTTTCGTAAAAAGTGTATAATAAAGCTATAAACATAAAGGAGAGTTCCTATGGCAGTTAAAGATTTTATGACACGAAAGGTCGTATATATTAGCCCAGATACGACTGTAGCACATGCAGCAGACTTGATGCGCGAGCAAGGTTTGCATCGTCTTCCTGTTATTGAAAATGATAAATTAGTTGGTCTAGTAACAGAAGGAACAATTGCTGAAGCCAGTCCATCAAAAGCAACGAGTCTTTCAATCTTTGAGATGAATTACTTGCTTAATAAAACAAAAGTAAAAGACGTCATGATTCGTAATGTTGTAACTGTCTCCGGTTATGCAAGTTTGGAAGATGCAACCTATCTTATGCTGAAAAATAAGATTGGAATCTTGCCAGTTATTGATAATGAACAAGTCTATGGTGTCATTACTGACCGTGATGTATTCAGAGCATTTCTTGAAATTTCTGGTTATGGCGAAGAGGGAATCCGTGTTCGTTTTATCACAGAAAATGAAGTTGGGGTACTTGGTAAGATTGTTTCTTTAATCGTTGAGGAAAATCTTAATATCTCTCATACTGTTAATATTCCACGTAAAGATGGTAAGATTGTTATCGAAGTTCAAATTGAGGGAATGGTTGATCTAGCTACCTTTAAACAGAAATTTGAATCTGAGAATATTCAGGTTGAAGAAATTACACAAACTTCTGCAAAAAAACTGTAAAAAATAAAATAGAAGCATTTTTTACTTGCGAAAAAAATTTTTTTCTAGTATAATAATTTATTGTGAGCAAACCTCACTTACCCCTTGCAAAGTCTTGGGGTCATTAGACCAAAAGGAGGAACATATCAATGGCTAAATACGAAATTCTTTATATCATTCGTCCAAACATTGAAGAAGAAGCGAAAAACGCTTTGGTAGCACGTTTTGACTCTATCTTGACTGACAACGGTGCAACTGTTGTTGAATCAAAAACATGGGAAAAACGTCGTCTTGCATACGAAATCCAAGATTTCCGCGAAGGACTTTACCACATCGTTAACGTTGAAGCAAATGATGATGCAGCTCTTAAAGAGTTTGACCGTCTTTCAAAAATCAACGCTGACATTCTTCGTCACATGATCGTCAAAACTGACGCGTAAGAAGGTAGATTATGATTAACAATGTTGTACTTGTAGGGCGTATGACTCGTGACGCTGAGTTGCGTTATACCCCATCAAATGTAGCAGTTGCGACTTTTACTCTTGCAGTAAACCGTACATTTAAGAGTCAAAATGGCGAACGTGAGGCTGATTTTATCAATGTCGTTATGTGGCGCCAACAGGCTGAAAATCTTGCTAATTGGGCTAAAAAAGGCTCACTTATCGGGGTGACAGGCCGTATTCAAACTCGTAGTTACGATAACCAGCAAGGACAACGTGTCTACGTGACGGAAGTCGTGGCTGAGAATTTCCAAATGTTGGAAAGCCGTAGTGTGCGTGAAGGACATACTGGTGGAGCTTATTCTGCACCAAGTTCAAACTATTCAGCACCTACTCAATCAGTACCTGACTTTTCACGTGATGAAAATCCATTCGGAACAACAAATCCTTTGGATATTTCAGATGATGATTTACCATTCTAATGGACAATTAATACTATAAAGGAGAAAAAACATGGCTCAACAACGTCGTGGCGGATTCAAACGCCGTAAAAAAGTTGATTACATCGCAGCAAACAAAATTGAATATGTTGATTACAAAGATACTGAGCTTCTTAGCCGTTTCGTTTCAGAACGTGGGAAAATCCTTCCTCGTCGTGTAACTGGAACTTCAGCTAAAAACCAACGTAAAGTAACAACAGCTATCAAACGCGCTCGCGTAATGGCTTTGATGCCTTTCGTAAACGAAGATTAAAGAAAAGACCCCGACGGGTCTTTTTTTCACGAGCTTTGAAATGAGAGAGCGAGTTTGGGTCCAGTGGACCTCTTTTTCATGAGCTTGAAAACAAGAAAGCGAATTAAGACCCCAACGTGTCTTTTTTTCACGAGATAGTTTTTTCTGACCTTGGCGTGCTATAATGGTAATAGAAAGATTAAAGGTGGGTAAGTCAAAGATGAATTGTACGATTAGAAATATGATTAAGTCTGATATTGAATCCTTATCTCATGGATTTATGAATCAAGGTTGGCCTGGTAGAGAGGAAATTTTGGCTAGATATTTTCTGGAACAGGAAAGTGGGGAGAGAGAAGTCTTAGTTGCAGAGATTGATGGTGCTGTAGCGGGCTACGTTACCATTTTGCCCTCTGCTAAACATGGTCCTTTTGCAGAAGTCTATCCAGAATTATCAGATTTTAATGTGTTTGAGCCTTTTCGAAATCAAGGGATTGGGAATCAACTGCTAGAAGAAGCAGAAAAACGAGTCAAATTTGTTTCGAGTAAGGTCACTCTTGGTGTAGGTTTGCACTTAGGCTATGGCCCTGCCCAGAGATTGTATATCAGACGGGGCTACATTCCAGATGGGACAGGTGTCTGGTATCGAAATCAACCCTTGGAAATGAATGCAACTAGCCAAAATAATGATGATTTGGTTTTGTATCTAGTAAAGGAATTCGGATAAGAGATAAGGATTTTATTGGGGATGTGGGATTCCTCTACTTTATGGTATAATGGAAAGAGTGAATTGAAGGAGGTAATGAGATGGATGCGAAATTAAGATATAAGGCAAAAAAGATAAAGATTGTTTTTTTTGATATTGATGATACTTTGCGAAACTCAAAGACTGGTTTTATCCCAACCTCAATTTCAACAGTATTTCAACAATTACGTGAAAAAGGTATTTTGACTGGGATTGCGACTGGTCGTGGGATTTTCGGTGTCGTGCCAGAGATTCGCGAGCTTAAACCTGACTTTTTTGTTACTCTGAATGGTGCCTATATTGAGGATAAAAAAGGCAATGTGATTGATAGTAACAAAATCTCTAAAGATAAGGTTGAAAGCTATATTGCTTGGACTAAGGAAGTGGGGATTGACTATGGTTTAGTTGGTAGTCATACTGCTAAACTCTCCACTAGAACTGAGTTGATTAGTGAGGCCATTGATCCAATTTATCCTGACTTGGATGTTGATCCTGATTTTTATGAAAAAGAAGACATCTATCAGATGTGGACTTTTGAGGATCAGGGAGATGACCTGACTTTACCTGAAAGTTTAGCATCGACTTTGCGTATGGTACGCTGGCATGAACATTCGTCAGATGTGGTACCAATTTCAGGTTCAAAAGCAGCTGGTGTAGCAAAAGTTGTAGAACATTTAGGTCTTAAACCTGAAAACGTTATGGTTTTTGGGGACGGACTTAACGATTTAGAACTCTTTGATTATGCAGGCATTAGTGTTGCTATGGGGATTTCTCATGACAAAATCAAAGAAAAAGCAGATTATATTACAAAAACATTAGAAGAAGATGGCATCTTTGATGCTTTAGAAGGATTTGGTATGGTAGAAAAAGAATTACATTTTCCGCAAGTAGACATTGAAGCAGTAGAAGGTCCGATTGCGACTATTAAAACAAATCATGGAGACTTGCGTATTAAGTTTTTCCCTGAACATGCACCAAAAACAGTAGCCAACTTTATCGCTCTGTCTAAAGACGGTTACTATGACGGTGTCATTTTCCACCGTATTATTAAAGACTTTATGATTCAAGGTGGAGACCCAACTGGTACTGGTATGGGTGGCGAATCAATCTATGGTGAGTCATTTGAAGACGAATTTTCAGAGGAACTTTACAATATCCGCGGAGCCTTTTCTATGGCTAATGCTGGACCAAATACAAACGGTAGCCAGTTCTTTATCGTGCAAAATCAACACTTGCCATACTCTAAGAAAGAAATTGCTCGTGGTGGTTGGCCAGAACCAATTGCAGAAATTTATGCTGAACAAGGTGGAACTCCTCACCTAGACCGCCGCCACACAGTATTTGGTCAACTTGCAGATGAAGCTTCTTATGAAGTTCTGGATGCAATTGCAGGTGTAGAAACAGGAGCAATGGACAAGCCAGTTGAAGATGTCGTTATCGAAACGATTGAAATCGAGGACTAGTATGAAAATAGGTGATAAGCTAACAGGGCGAATTACAGGGATTCAGTCTTATGGAGCCTTTGTGGAGCTAGAGACTGGTATCACAGGTTTGATTCATATTTCTGAAATTCGTACAGGATTTATTGAGAATATCTATGATGTACTGAAAATCGGTGAAGAAGTTCAAGTCCAAGTTGTCGATTTGGACGAATATACAGGGAAAGCAAGCCTTTCTATTCGGACTTTGGAAGAAGAGAAACATCAGTTACCGAGACGGAGACGTTTTTCAAGTGACCGTGTCAAATACGGCTTTGCTCCTTTGGCTCGTATGATGCCTATCTGGACCAAGGAAGCTATTTCTAATCTAAATAAGAAAAAGTCTTAATTGATTTTTTCTCTCTTGGAATGTTAATATAGTTTGTTATAATAGAAGTATGGTAGAAGAATTATTAAAATCAGGAGAGAGAATCAATCAGCTCTTTTCTACAGATATCAAGATTATTCAAAATAGAGAGGTTTTCAGCTATTCGGTGGATAGTGTACTTTTGTCACGCTTTCCTCGTTTTCCTAAAAATGGCTTGATAGTGGATTTTTGTGCGGGTAATGGAGCTGTTGGACTTTTTGCCAGTAGTCGTACTAAGGCGAAAATTCTGTCTGTTGAAATCCAAGAACGCCTGGCAGATATGGCTGAACGATCAGTCCGTTTAAATAGCTTGGAAGAACAGATGCAGGTCATTTGTGATGATTTGAAGAATATGCCTGCTTACATTCAGGGGAGTAAGGTTGATTTGATTTTGTGCAATCCTCCCTATTTTAAGGTGGACCCAAATTCTAATCTGAACGAGAGTGAGCACTACTTGTTGGCTCGGCATGAAATTACGACCAATCTAAAAGAAATTTGCCGTAGTGCCCAAAGTATACTCAAATCTAACGGGCGTCTAGCCATGGTTCACCGTCCTGATCGTTTGTTAGATATTTTAGAAACGCTTCAACAACACAATTTGGCTCCAAAACGTCTGCAATTTGTCTACCCTAAACGGGAGAAGGAAGCCAATATGCTTTTGATCGAGGCTATTAAGGACGGCTCCACTAGTGGTTTTAAGGTTCTGCCACCACTCATTGTTCATAATGATGATGGTTCCTATACTCCAGAAATTCAAGAAATCTATTATGGATCATAAAGCTTATATGTATGTAGTTGAGTGTCGGGATGGTTCCTACTATACTGGTTATACAACGGATGTCAAAAAAAGAATAGCTGTTCACAATAGTGGTAAGGGAGCCAAGTACACACGAGCTCGGTTGCCAGTAAAACTCATCTATGTTCAAGGTTTCGATAGTAAGGAAGAAGCCATGTCTGCTGAAGCCCTTCTCAAACGTAAGAAGAGAGTGCAAAAGGAAAGATTTTTATCTGAAAACCAAGAGGAAAATTTACTCGGTCATTTTGAAGAGTAGAGGGGAGTTCTTTGACTCCTCTTACTTTTGTCAAAAATTGAAAAAAATGCTACAATAAAGAGAATAAAGAAACGAGGTATTATCATGTCTAAGATTCTAGTATTTGGTCACCAAAATCCAGATTCGGATGCTATCGGTTCATCTGTAGCCTTTGCTTATCTTGCGAAAGAAGCTTATGGTTTGGATACAGAAGCAGTGGCTCTTGGTACTCCAAATGAAGAAACAGCTTTCGTATTAGATTATTTTGGTGTTGAAGCACCGCGTGTTATCACTTCAGCTAAGGCAGAAGGTGCAGAACAAGTCATTTTGACGGACCACAATGAATTCCAACAATCAGTGTCAGATATCGCTGAAGTAGAAGTTTATGGTGTGGTGGACCACCACCGTGTGGCTAACTTTGAAACTGCCAGCCCACTTTACATGCGTTTGGAGCCAGTAGGATCAGCATCTTCTATCGTATACCGTATGTTCAAAGAACACGGTGTAACTGTTCCAAAAGAAATTGCAGGTTTAATGCTTTCAGGTTTGATTTCAGATACCCTTCTTTTGAAATCTCCAACAACTCACCCATCAGATAAGGTGATTGCGCCTGAATTGGCTGAATTGGCTGGTGTGAACTTGGAAGAATACGGTCTTGCCATGCTCAAGGCTGGTACAAACTTGGCAAGCAAGTCAGCAGAAAAATTGATTGATATTGATGCTAAGACATTTGAACTCAACGGAAACAATGTCCGTGTGGCTCAAGTCAATACAGTTGATATTGCTGAAGTATTGGAACGCCAAGCTGAAATCGAAGCAGCTATCCAAGCCGCAAATGCAGCTAACGGATACTCTGACTTTGTCTTGATGATTACAGACATCGTCAACTCAAACTCAGAAATTTTGGCTCTTGGTGCCAACATGGACAAGGTAGAAGCAGCTTTCAACTTCAAACTTGAAAACAACCACGCTTTCCTTCCAGGTGCTGTTTCACGTAAGAAACAAGTGGTACCACAATTGACTGAAAGCTTTAATGCTTAATTGTAATAAGAAAATGGGGATACCCATTGTTAAAAAGGAGTCTCGGCTCCTTTTTTGCTAGGAGGAGACCATGTTAGAATCTGGTGATTTGATTTTTGTGAAGGACCTTTCAGATATGGGACAGGCCATCCAGGAATCTACTGGTAACTATAACCATGTGGCCATTTTTTTAGACGGCTTCATCTATCATGCAACTACGGAAGGCGGAGTCATTGCCCAATCTCCTGAAGATTTCTTTGAAGCTGAGAAAGTCTATGACCTTTATCGCTATGCGGAGATTGATTGTACAGAGGTCAAAAAGCGGGCAGAGAGCCTTTTGGGCTCACCCTACAATGCTTCCTTTTACCCGGATGGAGATAGTTATTACTGTTCCCAGTTTGTAGCAGAAATTCTCCCTATTTTTGAGACCATTCCCATGAAGTTTGGGGATGATACACAGGAAATTAGTGATTTCTGGAGAAAATATTATCGAGAGTTGGGGCTTCCTGTACCTCTGAATCAGCCTGGTACTAACCCGAGTCAATTAGCGGCATCTCCACTTTTAGTTTGTAAAGAAAGGAATCTTCATGATTCAGATTTTTAATCCATCTCGCATGACGCGACAACCATTCTTTATGGATTTGGTAGACTATCTTGATCAGCATGATGATGTTATCCTCCGTGAAATCAAGGCTCGGTTTCCAGAGATACCTGTTGATAAGTATTTGGAGGAATATATTAAAGCGGGTTTGATTTTGAGAGAAAATAAACGCTATTATCTCAATCTCCCATTTCTAGAATCTGCAGAATTTCTTGAACTAGACCAAGAAGTCTTTGTGAGAGATGATAGTCCCATCTATCTAGAAATCCTGGAGAAACATTTTCAGACGGAATTACGCAATCAAACCAATGCAGCTATCCTAGAAGAGTGTACGGATTTTGCTAGGGAAAAGATGACCTTGTCTAATTATTTTTATAAGGTTAAGCACCAGTATTCTTTGACAGAAAAACAGCAGGCTCTTTATGCTGTTTTGGGTGATGTCAACCCTGAGTATGCTCTCAAGTATATGACAACATTTTTGCTAAAATTTCTCAAAAAAGACCAGCTTATGCAGAAACGTCGAGATATCTTTGTTGATAGTTTAGTCTTATTAGGTTACATCCTTCAAAATGAAGATGGGAAATATGAGTTAGCTGTCGAATTTGATAAAGAACGCTTTATTTTTATAAAAAAATAAAGGCTAGGGATTTTCCTAGCCTTCTTTAAGTTCTTATAGATAACGTTCTGCGATGGCTGAATCTCCAGGATAGTCTTCTTTCTTACCTTGGATGATTTGGTAGCAGTCAGCTCCTTTACCAGCGATAATGACAGCATCCAGTTCTCGATCTGTAACAGACATCGCAGCCTTGATAGCTTGCTCACGGTCAGCAATCTTTTCAACAGGATGATGGATATAGCTACTGATTTCATCTGCAATAGCCATTGGATCTTCGTGGTTTGGATCATCAGCCGTTAGAAAGACTTGAATTTCAGGGTGCTGATTGAGAAGAAGTCCAAAGTCCTTACGACGGCTTTCTCCCTTGTTTCCAGTTGAACCAAGAACTAGAGCAATTTTTCCAGTCTGATGAGTTTCAACCACAGAGATTAGTTTTTTCAGGCTGTCACCATTGTGGGCGTAGTCAATGAAAACTTTTGCGCCATTTTTCTGAGTGAGAACTTCCATACGGCCAGGGACGCGAGTAGACGCAATCCCTTTTTTGATATCTTCAAGACTAGCACCTAAACGAAGACAGGCAAGTCCAGCAGCGACTGCATTTTCTTGGTTGAAATGTCCAATCAACTGGATATCATAATCTCCAGCTAATTTACCAGTAGCTGAGAAGCTAAAGGCTTTGGAGTTTTCGATCTGGTTATTTGACTGGCTACCGTAGAAGTCATGTTCTTGATTTTCTACTTGTTCTTTCAGGATTGAAAAATGGTCCATATCGCTATTGATAACTACTGCGCGACTATTTTTCATCAAGAGACGCTTGTGGTAGAAGTAGTCTTCAAAGGTTGGATGCTCAATAGGACCAATATGATCTGGTGTGATGTTGAGAAAAACTCCCACGTCGAAAGTTAAACCATATACTCGATTTACCAGATAAGCTTGGCTGGAAACTTCCATTACCAGATGAGTTCTTCCATTGTTAACCGCTTGAGCCATCATATCAAAGAGATCGATATTTTCAGGTGTTGAGAAGGAAGATTTGAAGAAAGTCTTGCCATCTAAAGTTGTATTCATTGTCGACAAGAGGGCTGTTGGGTAGCGTTGGGACAAGATATGATAGGCAAAGTAAGCCGCTGTTGTTTTTCCTTTAGTGCCAGTGAAAGCAAGGATTTTCAGTTTCTCCTGAGGGTTGCCATAAAATTCCATGGCAATCAAACTCATGGCCTTTTTGATATTGTTAACAACAATAACAGGAATACCAACTTCATAATCCTGCTCAGCCACGTACCAACCAAGCCCTTGTGCGATAGCTGAAAATAGATATTCTTTTTTAAAGGCAGCTCCTTTTGCAAAAAATAGAGTATTTTCTTTGGTTGTTCGGCTATCGTAACTGATGCTGTCAAAAATAACATCGTTGTAGTTGTAGTGGTAATGTCCTTGGTCGATAATCTCACGGAAGAGACCATCCTTTTTTAAAATGTCTAATATAGTTTCAATCTTTATCATACTTTCTATTGTAAACCGAAAGTCTGAATTTTACAAGTAACAAGGAAAAGTTTATAATGGAAGATAAGGAACATTTCCGTTATTAAAATTGAATGAGGAAGTTATGTCTAACGAAAATAATCATCAGCAGGCCCAGATGTTACGAGGGACTGCCTGGCTAACAGCAAGTAACTTTATCAGTCGCCTGCTCGGAGCCATTTACATCATCCCTTGGTATATTTGGATGGGGACTTATGCCGCTAAGGCTAATGGCCTCTTCACCATGGGCTACAATATCTACGCCTGGTTCTTGTTGATTTCGACAGCGGGGATCCCAGTGGCTGTAGCTAAGCAAGTTGCCAAGTATAACACCATGCAAGAAGAAGAGCATAGTTTTGCCCTGATTCGGAGTTTCCTGGGCTTTATGACTGGACTCGGTCTTGTCTTTGCTTTGGTTTTATATCTCTTTGCACCTTGGATGGCAGACCTTTCTGGTGTCGGTAAGGACTTAATTCCAATTATGCAGAGCTTGGCTTGGGCGGTATTGATTTTCCCATCTATGAGTGTTATCCGCGGATTTTTCCAAGGAATGAATAATCTTAAACCTTATGCCATGAGTCAAATTGCGGAGCAGGTTATCCGTGTTATTTGGATGCTCTTAGCAACCTTTATCATCATGAAGCTTGGTTCGGGAGACTATCTAGCAGCAGTCACCCAGTCTACCTTTGCGGCCTTTGTGGGAATGGTAGCTAGCTTTGCTGTCTTACTTTATTTCCTTTTTAAAGAAGGGATGCTTCAAAAAGTTTTTGAAACGCGAGATAAGATTGATAGCAAACACCTGTTAATGGATACGATTAAGGAAGCTATTCCTTTTATCATAACAGGGTCAGCTATTCAGCTCTTCCAAATCTTGGACCAAAATACCTTTATCAATAGCATGAAGTGGTTTACCAACTATAGTAATGAAGACTTAATTGTCATGTTTTCTTATTTCTCTGCCAATCCTAATAAAATCACCATGATTTTAATTTCGGTAGGAGTTTCGATTGGTAGCGTTGGTCTACCTCTCTTGACAGAGAACTATGTAAAGGGAGATTTACCAGCAGCTTCTCGTCTCATTCAAGATAGTATCACCATGCTTTTCCTATTCCTCTTACCTGCAACGGTTGGAGTAGTCATGGTAGGAGAACCCCTCTATACAGTCTTTTACGGTAAGCCAGATAGTTTGGCTATGGGCTTGTTTGTCTTTGCAGTCTTGCAGTCAACAATCCTAGGTTTGTACATGGTCTTATCACCAATGCTTCAAGCAATGTTCCGTAACCGCAAGGCAATCCTTTTCTTTTTCTATGGTTTCATTGCCAAGCTCGTCTTACAAATACCATCAATAGCGATTTTCCATAGCTATGGTCCTCTCATTTCAACGACCATCGGTCTTATCATTCCAATTGTTTTAATGTATCGCGAGATCTGTCAGATTTCAGGAGTTCATCGAAAAATTATCCTTAAACGAACCATCCTAGTGACTATTTTAACTCTTGTCATGTTTATCCTGGTAGGCTTCTTACAATGGATTCTTGGATTTGTTTTCCATCCAACTGGACGTTTCTGGAGCTTTATCTATGTCGCCCTAATCGGAACAATCGGTGGTGGGCTCTACGGATTCATGAGTCTCTATACTCGTCTCTTAGATAAGGTTATTGGACAGGCGAAAGCTGACCAGTTACGAGCACGATTAAAATTATCATAATACTCGTCTCTTAGATAAGGTTATTGGAAAGGCGAAAGCTGACCAGTTACGAGCACGTTTGAAATTATCATAATGCTTTATAAATAAAATGAATAATTTGAACTTTCAACTCTAAAAAAGTTTAAATTGTTCATTTTTTTATTTAAAAAATAGTATAAAATATAAAATTAGTAGAAAAAAATCTATAATTTGGTAAAAATTAGATAAAAACGCTTGACTAAAAAAAAACAATAGCTGTATAATGATACAAATATTTAAATTTGGAGGTTCTGGAAATGAAAAAGTCTAAGGCAAAATATCTGACGCTGGCAGGCCTTGCCCTAAGTGCCGGTCTACTATTGGCGGCTTGTAGCAACTCAGCTAGTTCAACTAAAACATACAACTATGTCTATTCTAGCGATCCGTCAAGTTTGAACTATCTTGCAGAAAACCGTGCAACAACCAATGACATCGTTACCAATTTGGTAGATGGGTTGATGGAAAATGACCAATACGGTAACTACGTTCCATCCTTAGCAGAGGATTGGAGTGTTTCTCAGGACGGTTTGACATACACTTATAAACTTCGTAAAGATGCTAAGTGGTATACCTCTGAAGGTGAAGAATATGCTCCAGTAACTGCCCAAGATTTTGTAACTGGTTTGAAATATGCTGCTGATAAAAAATCCGAAGCTTTGTACCTGGTTCAAGATTCTGTAGCAGGTTTGGATGACTATATCAACGGGAAAACAACTGACTTTTCAACTGTCGGTGTTAAGGCGATTGACGACCAAACAGTTCAGTACACTTTGACACGACCAGAATCTTATTGGAATTCTAAAACAACATCAACCATTCTCTTCCCTGTCAATGCAGACTTCCTGAAATCAAAAGGGGATGATTTTGGTAAGGTAGACCCTTCTAGTATTTTGTACAATGGACCTTTCTTGATGAAATCCTTTGTTTCAAAATCTGTCATCGAATTCAAGAAAAATCCGAACTACTGGGATGAAAAAAATGTCTTTGTAGATGATGTGAAATTGGCCTATTATGATGGTAGTGACCAAGATGCACTAGCTCGTAACTTTGTAGAAGGAGTCTACAGCTACGCACGTCTCTATCCAAATAGCTCAAGCTTTGAAGGAATTAAAGAGAAGAACAAAGATAACATCATTTATAGTATGCAAACCGCAACTTCTTATTACTTGAACTTCAACTTGGACAGAAAATCTTATAACTTCACGTCTAAATCCTCAGATATCGAAAAGAAATCAACTCAAGAAGCAGTTCTGAATAAAAACTTCCGTCAAGCCTTCAACTATGCTTATAACCGTACAGCTTATGGAGCTCAGTCACAAGGGGAAGAGGGAGCAACTAAGATTATCAGAAACTTGCTCGTTCCACCGTCATTTGTAACACTTGATGGTAAAGATTTTGGTGATGTTGTCGCTTCTAAGATGGTTAACTACGGCCAAGTATGGCAAAATGTGAACTTTGCGGATGCACAAGATGCCTACTATAATGCTGATAAGGCTAAAGAAGCTTTTGCACAAGCCAAAAAAGAATTGGAAGCTAAAGGCGTTCAATTCCCTATCCACCTAGATTTGCCAGTTGACCAGTCTGTGAAGAAGGGTGTCCAAGAGGCAAGCTCATTTAAGCAATCTATTGAGTCTGTCTTGGGTACAGATAATGTTGTCATCGATATTCAAATGTTGAGTACTGAAGAAATGGATAGTATCGGTTATCTTGCCAATACAGCTGCTCAAAAAGACTATGACCTCTACAATGGTGGTTGGGGTCCTGACTACCAGGATCCATCAACCTATCTTGATACCCTCAGTCTAACAAGTGGTGGTTCATTACAAAACCTTGGTTTAGAACCTGGTGAAACCAATGCTAAAGCAACTGCGGTTGGTTTGGATACCTACACTAAGATGTTGGAAGAAGCCAATGCTGAGCAAGATTTGACCAAACGTTATGACAAATATGCGGATGCCCAAGCTTGGTTGGTGGATAGCTCTCTAGCAATTCCAAACGTTTCTCTTGGTGGAACACCAGGAATCAGAAAAACAGTTCCATTCTCTGCTGCCTTCTCTCAAGCGGGTAACAAGGGTGTTGAATCCTACAAATACGTTAAGTTGCAAGATAAAATTGTCACAACAGCTGAGTATGAAGCAGCTAGACAAAAATGGCTGAAAGAAAAAGAAGAATCTAACAAAAAAGCCCAAGAAGATCTTGCCAAACACGTTAAATAATGATTTTTAACAAAAAAACGATAACTCTAGAAAAGGTTATCGTTTTTTTATATAGTTTGAAACTATAACTAGCTCTTGAAAACAAGAAAACGAAGGATACAAAATAAGTGGTACAATAGTTACTATAGATTTGGAGGTATTGTATGAGTAAATCATTTCACATCAACACAATTTTAGCACAAGCAGGTATCAAGTCTGATGAAGCAACAGGTGCTTTGGTAACACCAATTCACTTTTCAACGACTTATCAGCATCCAGAATTTGGTCAATCAACTGGATTTGACTATACCCGTACCAAAAACCCAACTCGTAGCAAGGCAGAGGAAGTCTTAGCAGCTATTGAATCAGCCCACTATGCTCTAGCAACTAGTTCAGGTATGTCTGCGATTGTGTTGGCCTTTAGCATTTTTCCAGTAGGAAGCAAGGTTTTGGCTGTCCGTGATCTTTACGGTGGTTCTTTCCGTTGGTTCAATCAAGTTGAGCAGGAAGGACGTTTCCACTTTACCTATGCCAACACGGAAGAAGAGCTGATTGCCGAGCTAGAAAAGGATGTGGATGTACTTTATATCGAAACACCAACCAACCCTTTGATGTTGGAATTTGATATTGAAAAATTGTCAACATTAGCTCATGCTAAGGGGGCTAAAGTTGTCGTGGACAATACCTTCTACAGTCCTATCTACCAACGTCCAATTGAAGACGGGGCAGATATCGTCCTTCATTCAGCGACAAAATACCTTGCAGGTCACAATGATGTTTTAGCTGGTGTAGTTGTGACAGATAGTGCTGAATTATATGAAAAACTCTTTTACAATCTCAACACGACAGGGGCTGTTTTGTCACCATTTGATAGTTATCAATTGATTCGTGGTCTTAAAACCTTGTCACTTCGTATGGAGCGCTCAACAGCTAATGCTCAAGAGATTGTAGCATTTCTAGAACAATCACCTGCTGTCAAAGAAGTTTTGTATACAGGTCGTGGAGGAATGATTTCATTTAAAGTGGCAGATGAGAAGCGTATCCCTCATATCTTAAATACTTTGAAAGTATTCTCTTTTGCTGAAAGTTTAGGTGGTGTAGAAAGTCTGATTACATACCCAACTACTCAAACCCATGCGGACATTCCTGCAGAGGTTCGCCATTCTTATGGATTGACAGATGATCTCTTGCGCTTGTCTATTGGTATTGAGGATGTTAGAGATTTGATTGAAGACTTGCGTCAAGCCTTGGAAGGATAAAACTATGGGAAAATATGATTTTACGACCTTGCCCAATCGTTTTGGACATCATACCTATAAATGGAAAGAAGCAGAGACTGACCGAGAAGTATTGCCAGCCTGGATTGCTGATATGGACTTTGAAGTGTTACCTGAGATTCGTCAGACTGTCCATGACTATGCTGAGCAATTAGTCTATGGCTATACCTATGCTAGTGATGGGTTGATTGAAGCTGTTCAAAATTGGGAGGAAAAACAGCACGGCTATCGCTTTGAAAAGGATGCCCTAGTCTTTATCGAAGGAGTAGTACCAGCTATTTCAACAGCTATTCAAGCCTTTACCAAGGAAGGTCAAGCAGTACTCATTAACACACCGGTTTATCCTCCTTTTGCTCGCAGCATTAAGCTCAATAATCGTAGACTAATCACCAACTCTCTAGTAGAAAAAGACGGACTTTTTGAGATTGACTTTGATCAATTGGAGAAAGACATTGTCGAAGAAGATGTGAAACTCTACGTTCTCTGCAATCCTCATAATCCTGGTGGACGCGTTTGGGAAAAGGAAGTCTTGAAGAAGATTGGACAACTGTGTCAAAAACATGGAGTTTTGCTGGTATCTGACGAGATTCACCAAGATTTAGCCTTGTTTGGGAATAAACACCAGTCATTCAATACGGTAAATGAAGATTTTAAAGAATTTTCACTGATTTTAAGCAGCGCTACCAAAACATTTAATATTGCGGGAACAAAGAATTCCTACGCCATTATCGAGAATCCAAAGTTGAGACTTGCTTTCCAAAAACGCCAGCTTGCTAATAATCAACATGAAATCTCAGGTTTGGGATATTTGGCAACAGAAACAGCTTATCGCTATGGTGAAGATTGGTTAACAGAACTCAAAGAACTGATTGAGAAACACATCAATTATGTAGTCGATGTATTTGGCAAAGAAACTAAAATCAAGGTCATGAAACCTCAAGGGACCTATCTCATTTGGCTTGATTTTTCAGCCTACGATATTTGTGATGAAGAATTAAGAAGCCTTTTAAGAGACGAAGCCAAGGTTATCCTGAACAGAGGCTTGGACTTTGGTGAAGAAGGAGCCCTCCACGCTCGCTTAAATGTAGCCATGCCAACATCTGTCTTGGAAGAAGTTTGCCAACGAATCATTGCTACTTTCGCTAAACTTTAACAAGCTAGCCTTCTGGGTAAAAGTACCCTAGGAGGCTATTTTCATAGGAAGAAATGTGGTATAATTAAGAGATAAAGTAAAGGGGAAAATATGGCTAAATTGATTCCAGGGAAGCTTCGAATGGAGGGAGCTCAACTCTACGAAACTAGTCAGATTGAAATTATCAAAGAGAAAGACCATCGCCTCTATGCGCGTGTAGCAGATGAAGAAATTCGCTATAGCCTGGATGATGATTTGGTTTTTTGTGCTTGTGATTTTTTCCAAAAAAGAGGGTTTTGTGTGCATTTGGCAGCACTAGAGCATTACCTGAAAAATGATCACATTGGTCAGGAACTCTTGGGAAATCTGGAAAATGTGCATGAACAGAAAGAAGAAGTTGAAACTCAGGTTACTTTTGGAGAAAAGTTTTTAGAATCCATTCAAATTCCTAGTCTTTCTGAAATCTATCAGTTGTCTGCTCAGGGGCAGATTGAAGCAGGGACTAATCGCATTATTTGGACTTTGAGAGTCGGTCTTATCCAGACGCAGAAATTTTATGTAATCCGAGATATTCCCCTTTTTCTGAAGGTTTTAGAAACTAGTAAAACCTATATGATTGGAAAGTTATATGAAACTTCCTTGAATATTCGTCAGTTTGATGAAAGTAGCCAATTTGTTCTGAATTTCCTTCAAGGAATTGTAGAAGATGAGGTTGAAAATGCCCTCTTTTTCCAAAATCAAGGTCGTCATCTCTATTTCCCGCTGTCTTTTTTTGAGCAGGGTGTTAGTCTGCTGATGGGTTTAGATGCATTCCAATTTGACCATCAGATTTCAAGCTATCCTCATCTTGTATTTCAAGATTTTGATGGCAAAGCAGGCTTATTTACCTTTCAAATTGAAGAAAAATCCAACTATTTTGAGATGGAAATTTTTCAACAGGTAGGACTTAATTCGTTTTATAAGGGACAAGTCTTGTTTACTAAAGGTACATTTTATCTTCTGTCTAAAGAACAAGCTAGACTTATAGAAAAATTAAAAAAAGTATCTATCGATAAAAGCGGTAGAAAGATTTTACAATTTGATACCAGTGATCGAGATCTTCTAGCTTCGACCTTGTCGCAGTTTAAAGACATAGGAGAGGTAAAAGCTCCTGATACGCTTCAAATTCAGTCTTTCCGACCGTCGTTCTACATGGAAGGAGAAGAGGACGGTTCTATCCGTTTGGATATGCAGTTTCAGTATGAAACTTGCTTAGTAAGGAATCGTAATGAACTGGAGAGTCTTCCTTTTGCTAGTGATATTCAACTGGAGAAGAAAGTCTTTCAGTTGGCTCTATCTGCTGGATTTGAAGCAGATTTTCGTTCATGGCGTCAAAGTTTGAAAGCTGATGCAGTCCATACCTTCTTTCAGGAGGTTTTACCAGCTTTTGAAGCGCTTGGAGAATTAAAGATTTCTGAGAGCTTGCAAGATCTCTATCAGGTTCAGAAGCCTCAAGTACACATCTCATCCAAGGGAGGCCTATTAGAAATTCAATTTGATTTTCAAAATATAGATCAAGAAGAAATCGATCGAGCGATGAAAGCTCTAGTTGAGAAGCAGGATTATTACATCAGCTCTTCGAATCAGGTTTACTATTTCGATGATCAGACCAAGCGTATCCGTCAGGATTTAGAAGAATTAGGGATAGAGGACCTACAAGATGGAGCTTTTCGAGCTCGTAAATCCCTAGCTTATACCCTATCTCATCTCTTTAAGGATCAGGATCAAATTTCTTTCACCGAAGAATTTCGCAATCTGGCCCATGATTTGACGCATCCAGAAGATTTTCCGATGAAAGAGCTGAATATCCAAGCAGATCTCAGGGATTATCAGAAAAAGGGAATTCAGTGGTTTCAAATGCTCCACCATTATGGCTTTGGTGGGATTTTAGCAGACGATATGGGACTTGGGAAGACCTTGCAAACCATCGCCTTTTTAAGTAGTCAGGTTCAAGCAGATACTAGTGTCCTAATCCTTGCTCCATCTGGCTTAATCTATAACTGGTCTGATGAATTTCAAAAGTTTGCTCCAGATTTGGATGTTGCGGTCGTGCATGGTTTAAAATCTCATCGAGAATCAATTTTGGCAGAAAATCATCAGATTTATGTGACAAGCTATGCTACTTTCCGTCAGGACAGTGAGATTTATCGAAACCTATCTTTTGATTTTCTTTTTCTAGATGAAGCTCAAGTGATGAAAAATGCACAAACGAAGATTGCTCAAAGTTTGCGACGATTTGTGGTTCCATCCGTCTTTGCACTATCAGGAACACCGATTGAAAACCATCTGGGAGAACTCTGGTCGATTTTTCAGATTGTCTTACCAGGCCTCTTACCTGCTAAGAAGGAGTTTATGAAACTATCAACTGAGAGAGTGGCTCAATTTATCAAACCCTTTGTCATGAGACGTAAGAAAGAAGAGGTTTTGACAGAGTTGCCTGACTTGATTGAAGTTGTCTATAAGAATGAACTGGAGGACCAACAAAAAGCTATCTATCTTGCTCAACTGCAACAGATGCAGGAACGTTTGGGACAGGTAAGTGATTCGGAATTTCAACGAAATCGCGTCGAAATTTTGACCGGACTCATGCGTCTGCGTCAGATTTGTGATACGCCTGCGCTCTTTATGGAGGACTACCAAGGAGAGAGCGGGAAGCTGGATAGTTTACGAGATTTGCTGGTTCAGATTGCTGAAGCTGGACACCGTGTACTTATTTTCTCACAATTTAGAGGTATGCTGGATCGGATTGAGCAAGAGCTGCCTGACTTAGGATTGACTTCCTTTAAAATTACGGGTTCAACACCTTCGCAAGAACGTCAGGAAATGACCAAGGCCTTTAACCAAGGAGAGCGCGATGTATTTTTAATTTCCCTAAAGGCTGGCGGGGTCGGTCTCAATCTCACTGGTGCCGATACAGTCATTTTAGTAGACTTATGGTGGAATCCTGCAGTTGAATCGCAGGCTATCGGTCGCGCCCATCGTATGGGGCAAGAGCAAGCTGTTGAAGTTTATCGCCTTGTGACTCGAGGTACAATTGAAGAAAAGATTCAAGAATTACAAGAGAAAAAGAAAAATCTTGTTTCTGAAATCTTGGATGGAACAGAGTCTCGAGGCAGTCTGAGTCTAGCTGAAATACGAGAAATTTTAGGGATTTCATGAGCCGATACTTGAAAAATCAAGACATTACGCTATAATGGAGTATTGAAAGGAAATAAATATGACACAAAAACGATTTCCAATAGTGGCAGATGATGAAGTCATGTTGACAGAAATGCCAGTTATGAATCTCTACGATGAGTCTGATTTCATCAGTAATATAAAAGGTGATTACCAAGACAAAAACTACTTGGAATGGTCTCCAATCACTGAAGACAAAAAGCAAGAGGAAGCCAAGCCTCTTGTAAAACCGATTGAAAAAAAAGAAAAATCCTATGCTGAATTAGCGCGTGAAGAAGCGCGCGCGGATTTGAAAAAGAAGCGCTCGGCTCGATATTTGACTCAGGATGTGAGTCATACGAGACGTCAACCGAAGCCAAGCCGTGTGCGTCCAGAAAATCAACCGACAGCACCTTTTCAAAAAGAAAATCCAGGAGAATTTGCTAAATACAGTAAGAATTTGAGCCAAACTCACTATATTCTGGCAGAAACAGTTTCTCAAGTGGAACATCCAATTTCAGACGGTGAAACAAGTCGTTCCAAGAAAAACAATTATGACTTTTTAAAGAAAAGTCAAATTTATAACAAAAAAAGTAAACAAAAAGAACAAGAACGTCAAGTGGCCCAAGAGCTTAACTTGACTAGAATGAGCGAATAGAGGGGAAGAAAATGGGAAAAACCTATCATTTTATCGGAATCAAAGGATCAGGTATGAGTGCCTTGGCGTTGATGTTGCATCAAATGGGGCACAAGGTGCAAGGTTCTGACGTTGAAAAGTACTACTTTACACAACGTGGACTAGAGCAAGCAGGAATTACAATTTTACCTTTTGATGAAAAAAATCTTCAAGGCGATTTAGAAATTATCGCTGGTAATGCCTTCCGTCCAGATAACAATGTTGAAATTGCTTATGCTGACCAAAATGGTATCAGCTACAAACGTTACCATGAGTTTCTTGGTAGCTTTATGCGTGACTTTATCAGTATGGGAGTTGCAGGTGCACACGGTAAGACGTCAACGACTGGTATGCTTTCTCACGTCTTGTCACACATCACTGATACAAGCTACTTGATCGGAGATGGTACAGGTCGTGGTTCTGAAAATGCCAAGTATTTTGTCTTTGAATCAGACGAGTATGAGCGCCATTTCATGCCATATCACCCAGAATATTCTATTATTACGAACATCGATTTTGACCACCCTGACTATTTCACAAGCTTGGAAGATGTCTTCAACGCCTTCAATGATTATGCTAAACAAATTACCAAAGGTTTGTTTGTCTATGGTGAAGATGCTGAGTTGCGTAAGATTACAGCAAATGCCCCAATCTATTATTACGGTTTTGAAGCAGACAACAATGACTTTGTAGCCAGCGATTTACTTCGTTCTACTACAGGTTCAACCTTCACCATTCACTTCCGTGGTCAAGAGTTGGGCCAATTCCACATTCCAACTTTCGGTCGCCACAACATCATGAATGCCACAGCAGTGATTGGTTTGCTTTATACTGCTGGCTTTGATTTGAATTTGGTGCGTGAACACTTGAAGACTTTTGGTGGAGTGAAACGTCGTTTTACAGAAAAGATTGTCAATGATACGGTTATCATCGATGACTTTGCGCATCACCCAACTGAAATCATTGCAACTCTAGATGCTGCACGTCAAAAATATCCAAGCAAGGAAATCGTCGCTATCTTCCAACCGCATACCTTTACTCGTACAATTGCTTTGTTGGACGATTTTGCCCAAGCCTTGAATCAGGCTGATGCAGTTTACCTCGCACAAATCTACGGTTCAGCTCGTGAGGTGGACCATGGTGATGTCAAGGTAGAAGACCTTGCCAATAAAATCAACAAGAAACATCAAGTTATCACAGTTGAAAATGTTTCTCCACTCCTAGACCATGACAATGCTGTCTATGTTTTCATGGGAGCTGGCGACATCCAAACGTATGAATATTCATTCGAACGTCTCTTGTCTAATTTGACAAGCAATGTTCAGTAAGGAAGATCATGGAATTTCCAATTAAAATCAGGGAAGCTCAGCAATCAGATATTGATCAGATTTGCTTGATACAAGAAAGTATTTCAAGCTCCCTAGAAATAATGAATAAAGAAATAATAGAAGAACGTATCCGCAACCATGCGGGTACGTTTCTCTTAGCTAGCCTGGATGATCAGGTGATTGCTTATATTTTAGCGACAGATTTTGCTACATCCTCAGTAAGTAGATGGATAGTAGAGATGGCAGATGGAGAAGCTATTAGTAATAGAAATCTCGTTATTGATGCTTTATCTGTTCATCCGAATTATCAGAGGCAAGGATTTGGAACCTTGTTGCTAGCAGCTTTGAAGGAAGTTACCCGTCAGCAAGATAGACCAGGTATTTATCTGCTTTGTGAGGACGAGTTGCTGGCCTACTTTGAAATGAATGGATTTGTAGAACAGGGGATCGTAGATGGAGAAAGGAGCAGTGAAGTTGCCTTTCTCATGAGTTGGCAGAATCCCTATTATCAGGAGGAAATATGATTATTAGACCAGCGAGATTGACAGATTTAGATCGTATCTTTGAAATTGAGCTAGAGAACTTTTCAATTGAAGAAGCCATTCCTCTCCCTGTTTTTGAAGCTCATCTGAAGGAAATTAAGACTAGTTTTTTAGTGGCTGAAAAAGAGGGGGAAATACTAGGCTATATTGAGGGACCAGTAGTCCCTCATCGATATTTACAAGACCAGTCCTTTACAGAAGACATTAAAGATTATAGCCATCAAAAAGGTGGCTATATCTCTGTGACTTGTCTATCCATTGCTAAGAAAGCTCAAGCTTTAGGTCTCGGACGAAAATTATTGACCGCCTTAAAAGAGATCGCTCTTGAGCATGAGCGTGAGGGAATCAATCTGACCTGTCATGACTATCTTATTGGTTATTATGAGAAACATGGTTTTGTGAATGAAGGAAAATCCAAGTCGACTTTTGCTGGGGAAGAATGGTATGATATGGTCTGGGAAAACACGAATTAGGCATCAGAAAGGCATCTATGGTTGCTTTTCTTTAGTTTTTAAGATATAATATTATGGATTATTAACAAGGAGGTAACACCTTTGAGCGAAAATTCTCGAGAAGAAGAAAAGTTAAGTTTTAAAGAACAAATTTTAAGAGATTTAGAAAGATTAAAAAGAGAAGACGGCATCGCGAATACTAAAAGTAGCAGCGATGATTTGTTTTCAAATTTAAGTAATAGTTCAGAAGCGGAAAAACCAGTGGAAGAACCTTCTGTAGAAGACTTGATGGCCAATTCTGTTTCACTAGTGGATGAATTGCTTGCTAATGCACCAACAGTTCCACCACGTCCAGTATTACAAGATGATTCTGTTGGAACTTCTGTTGCTTCAGAACCAGCTGTAGCTCCAGATCCTCTACCATCAACAGAACCTTTATCATCAACGGAACCTGCTGAACCCGTTAAACCTCTTGAACCTACTCAACCAGTGGAAGAAGAGAAAGAGTTCAATGCTATTTCGACAAGGATTCCAGTTTCTTATCGTACGAATCAGGCCAAACCAAGTCCTGCAAGAAAGAATATTGAACCTCAACCGAAACCAACAGTTCTTGCAAAAGAAACTCCAAGTCAAAAACCAGTTGTTCCAGTTGAAACTAGAACTGAACGTCCTAGAAGAAGTCGTAAAGAATCAGTGAAACCAATCAAGAAAAAGAAAAAATCACGCTTGAAAGGATTTTTCGTAACAGTATTTGTTTTATTGATTTTACTAGGTGTGGGTGGTTTCTTTGGTTACCGTTATGTCGAATCTGCACTCCAACCAGTTGATGCAAATTCAAAACAGTATGTCACGGTTCAAATTCCAGAAGGAGCTAATCTTCAGCAAATTGGTGATACATTAGAGAACTCTGGATTGGTAAAACACGGATTTATCTTTAGCCTTTATGCTAAGTATAAAGACTATTCTGATTTAAAATCTGGTTACTACAATTTGCAAAAGAGTATGAGTACAGATGATATCATCAAAGAATTGCAAAAGGGTGGAACTCCTCAACCTCAAGAAGTTGCACTTGCAAATCTTACAATTCCTGAAGGTTATACCCTTGATCAAATCGCACAAACAGTTGGTCAGCTTCAAGGAGACTTTAAAGAACCCTTGACTGCGGATGCCTTCTTGGCAAAAGTTCAAGATGAAACCTTCATCTCTCAATTAGTTGCTAAGTACCCAACCCTTCTCGAAAGTCTACCAACTAAAGAAAGTGGTGTTCGTTATCGTTTAGAAGGATACTTATTCCCAGCAACTTATGCTATCAAAGAAAGCACGACTATTGAAAGCTTGATTGATGAAATGGTGGCAGCTATGGACAAAAACTTGTCAGGGCATTATACTGCAATCAAAGAAAAGAACTTGACAGTGAATGAACTCCTCACCATTGCATCACTTGTGGAAAAAGAAGGGTTGAAAACTGACGATCGCAAACTGATCGCTGGAGTTTTCTATAATCGTTTGAACCTTGGTATGCCACTTCAGAGTAATATTGCTATTCTCTATGCAGAAGGTAAGCTAGGACAAAATATTAGCTTGGCAGATGATGCAGCAATTGATACAACAATCAATTCACCTTATAATGTTTATACAAACCTTGGCTTGATGCCTGGCCCAGTAGACAGTCCAAGTCTGGATGCAATTGAAGCAAGTATCAATCAAACTAAGAGTGACAATCTCTACTTTGTAGCCAACGTACAAGATGGCAAGGTTTACTTTGCAACGACACGAGAAGAACATGATCGAAACGTTGCAGAGCATGTCAACAGTAAACTGACACAATCAAGTAGTTCAAACTAACTCTTAGAACAAGATTTGCTATTAAATCCGTACAAAGAAGAGAGTCTCTTCTTTTTACAGGAGTAGCAAGTCACACCAGTCTTTCCGCTATGATTAGAAACGCCTGAAATCTATAAGTTTTAGGCGTTCGGAAATTGCGAAAGTAAATTCTACCTCTTATTTGAACCTGAGTCTAGAAGTGATAGAATCATAAGGTTTAGGCACAGATTTTAAAAGGTCGATACTGACCAAAATCATTTAAGGAAAGCTTTTAAAAGACTTTGTCTTCATTGTAAAATTATGTGGTTTACCACATAATTTTGCTTTACTACCTAAAGAAATTTAAATTTAATCAAAAGAAAGTTGAGAAAAATGGCAGAAAAAACATATCCAATGACCCTTGAAGAAAAGGAAAAACTCGAAAAAGAATTAGAAGAGTTGAAACTAGTTCGTCGTCCAGAAGTTGTAGAACGCATCAAGATTGCGCGTTCATACGGTGACTTGTCAGAAAATAGTGAGTATGAAGCAGCTAAGGACGAGCAAGCCTTCGTTGAAGGACAAATCTCTAGCTTGGAAACAAAAATCCGTTATGCTGAGATTGTCAATAGCGATGCAGTTGCTCAAGATGAAGTTGCTATCGGGAAAACAGTCACTATCCAAGAAATTGGTGAAGACGACGAAGAAGTATATATCATCGTGGGATCAGCGGGTGCAGATGCCTTTGCAGGTAAAGTATCAAATGAAAGCCCAATTGGGCAAGCCTTGATTGGTAAGAAAACAGGTGATACTGCTACGATTGAAACACCTGTAGGAAGCTATGATGTTAAAATCTTAAAAGTAGAAAAAACAGTTTAGTAGGAATGAAAAGAAGGAGTAGATATAGGGAAAGCGCTTCCTATCACTCCTTTTCTTAATTCTAAAAACTAGAGGAGACTATATGAATTCAGAAAATAAGCACAAAAAGAAAAATAAAATGGAACGTGGGTTAACCAATCGCCATGTTCAGGTTATGGCCATTGCAGGAACGATTGGAACGGGACTATTTCTAGGAGCTGGACGTTCCATTAGTTTGACAGGTCCGTCAATCGTCTTGGTCTATATGATTACGGGTGGCTTTATGTATCTTATGATGCGTGCTATCGGGGAAATGTTGTACCAAGACCCAGAGCAGCATACCTTTATCAACTTTATTACTCGTTATCTAGGTCAGGGTTGGGGTTACTTCTCAGTCTGGTCTTACTGGCTCTCAGTAGTCTTTATTGGTATGGCTGAGATTACAGCTATTGCTCACTATGTTCAGTTTTGGTTTCCCTCCTGGCCATCTTGGTTGATTCAGGTTGTATTTCTGACAATACTCGGCTTGGTGAACTTGATTGCCGTTAAAATTTTTGGTGAAGTAGAATTTTGGTTTGCTATGATCAAAATCCTGGCCATTCTTGCCATGATTGCGACAGGTGTCTTTCTAGTTTTGACTGGCTTTGAAACGCCTTATGGTTCAGCAAGTCTTGCCAATATTAGTGAACACTTCTCACTTTTCCCAAATGGAGTTATGAACTTTGTCATGGCCTTCCAGATGGTTTTCTTTGCTTACTTAATGATTGAATTTATCGGTGTTACCACATCTGAAACCAAGGATCCAAGAAAAGTCTTGCCTAAGGCTGTTAAGGAAATTCCTTTGCGAATTATCTTTTTCTATGGTGGAGCTCTTTTAGCCATCATGTCTATTATTCCTTGGCGTGAGCTTTCTGCAGCAGATTCACCATTTGTAACGGTATTTGAACTTGTTGGTCTTAAGTGGGCGGCAGCTTTAATTAACTTTGTTGTATTGACTTCAGCTGCATCAGCCTTGAATTCAACCCTTTACTCAACAGGTCGTCACTTGTACCAAATTGCCCATGATTCACCAAATCATTTCTTGAAAGCTATTAAGGCAGATACACTCTCACGTCACAACGTTCCTCAGAATGCTATCATTGCTTCTGCCGTATTGATTGGTTTTGCAGCCTTCATCAATGTCCTTCCAGGAGTATCAGATGCCTTTGCTTTGATTACAGCTTCTTCATCAGGTGTTTACATCGCAATCTACATCTTGATCATGGTAGCCCATCTCAAATATCGTAAGTCTAAAGACTTTATGGCAGATGGCTATCTCATGCCTCAATATCGCTTGCTAAATCCTCTGACTATGCTCTTCTTTATCTTTGTATTTGGAACACTCTTCTTACAAGAGTCAACTGTAATGGGAGCTAGAGGTTCAGCAATCTGGATTGTTGCATTTGGTATATACAGCCAATGGAAGTTTAGAAAATAAGTCAGAAGCTCATCAACTCAGGTTGGTGAGTTTTTTTAGTTTGACAGTTCTTCAAAATAGGAATATAATCAAGGCGTAAGTGTCTTGGAGGAGGTTTTGATGCACATTAGATTGGAGAATACAGAGTCTCAGAAAGCACAGGAAATAGGGAATTTGATTCGCTCTTATAATCGTTCTAAGAGAGAAGCAGCTGAAAGTGAGCCACTTAATCTGTATATCGAAGATGAACATGGTCAACTCCAGGCTGGTTTAGTAGCAGAGACCTTTGGAAATTGGCTAGAAATCGAGTATTTATTTGTGAAAGAAGAATTGCGAGGACAAGGAATTGGTTCCCAACTATTGCAGCAAGTAGAGAGTGAAGCTAAGAAGAGAAACTGTCGCTACGTTTTTGTGAATACGTATCAGTTTCAAGCGCCAGCCTTCTATCAGAAACATGGTTACCAGGAAGTCTTTACCTTAAAAGACTACCCCTGTACTGGACAAAGGCATTATTATCAAAAAGATTTATAAACAGACATTGGACGCTTAAAGAGATTGTTCACATAATAATGGAGGTGGGTTAATGGATATCATACTAGATATGGGAAATGTTCTATTGGAATGGAACAAGGATAAGATTTTGAAGGCTGTAGCTAAAACTCAGAAAGATTATCTGATCTTAGACAAGGCTATTATTCAGTCGGGACTCTGGGAAAGATTGGACCTGGGGACCTTGACTCGAGAAGAATTGGTTGATAAGGTTCTTTCTATGATAGGGGATTGCTATCAGAAAAAGGTTGAAGAAGTCATTTGGAACTGGCCTGCCTATATCGATATTTACACGGAAGTCTTTCCGCTTCTTGCACGTTTAAAGGAAAATGGCCATCGTATTTTTGTCCTATCTAATACCTCACCAGTTTTTTATGAATTATTGAAAGATCAATTAGCACCTCTAGAAAAGATTTTAGATGGGTTTGTTCTTTCCTGTGATATTAAGGTCATCAAACCTGATCGAGAAATGTTTGAAGAAATCCTCCGTAAATACGAGTTGGATCCAGCAAATTGTGTCTTTCTTGATGATATAGCAGACAACACTAACATGGCTGAAAGTTTAGGCATCAAAGCCTATCAAGTCAAACAGAGAAGTGACGTTGTAGATATTTTGAAAAAATTTGAATAAGCAGAAAACTCTCTATCATTTAGCTGGTAGAGAGTTTTTTGTTAAAAAAAATGTACAAAATGACAGATATATATTGCGTAATGTAAAATATATGGTATAATGAACTTAGAAAGAAGCGCAACTTTTTAAAATTATAAAGGAGGTAAGAAGTGGCTAAGAATTTAAAATTAAAACTTGCTCGAGTAGAGCTTGATATGACACAAGGTGACTTGGCAGAAGCTGTAGGTGTGACTAGACAGACTATCGGCTTGATAGAAGCTGGGAAATATAATCCTAGTCTCTCCCTTTGCCAGTCCATTTGCAGATGCTTAGGCAAAACCCTAGACCAACTATTTTGGGAGGAAGAAGATGAAAAATAGATTTTATTATTACCAATTATTAGATGAAAGAGAAGAGCAACAACTTCATAAAGCTAGTGCAGAGAGTTTTCATATCTCTATCGGATTGTTGTTTCTAGCTTATTTCATAGCAGTGTTAGCACCAAGCCTTTTTAATCCAAGTATGCTTCTCGTTATTATTATCATAGGGACTTTTTACTTTTTCACCCGTGCTCGCAATCTCGGTGTGACCTACTATAGTCGTTTTCATTTTACAATTTTAGGATGTCTATTATTAACTCTAGTGGTCACAGCTACCTTGATGCTACAGAACTACCAGTTCAATATCGAAATTTATCAGCATAATCCATTGAACTTCAAATACCTTTCTGCTTGGGTCATTACATATCTCCTTTATCTTCCTTGGGTCTTTATTGGAAACTTAGGATTAAAAAGTTATGGTGAATGGGTTCAGAAGAAGTATGAAAAAGATATGGATGAACTCGAGAGCATGGAATAGCTTGTTAGCTTTTTATCAATATCGATAAATTGTGTTATAATAGTACTAAATTATGAGAAAAGAAGAAACATTTTCATCTTTTTACAAATAGGGAAGAAGGATAGTATATGTACCCAGATGACAGTTTAACTTTGCACACTGATTTGTATCAAATTAACATGATGCAAGTTTACTTCGACCAAGGCATTCATAACAAGAAAGCAGTTTTTGAAGTTTATTTCCGCCAACAACCTTTTAAAAACGGTTATGCTGTATTTGCAGGTTTGGAACGAATTGTGAACTACTTAGAAAACCTGCGTTTTTCTGAGAGCGATATTGCTTATTTGGAATCACTTGGTTATCATGGCGCCTTCTTGGAATATCTCCGTCATCTCAAGTTGGAATTGACTGTACGTTCTGCTCAAGAAGGGGACTTGGTATTTGCCAATGAACCGATTGTTCAAGTGGAAGGTCCTTTGGCTCAGTGTCAATTGGTTGAAACAGCTCTCTTGAACATCGTCAACTTTCAAACCTTGATTGCGACTAAGGCTGCTCGTATTCGTTCAGTCATTGAAGATGAGCCTTTGATGGAATTCGGAACACGTCGTGCGCAAGAAATGGATGCGGCTATCTGGGGTACTCGTGCGGCTGTTATTGGTGGTGCCAATGGAACTAGTAATGTCCGTGCAGGTAAGCTCTTTGGTATTCCGGTTTTAGGAACTCATGCTCACGCCTTGGTACAAGTCTATGGCAATGATTATCAGGCTTTCAAGGCTTATGCCTCAACGCACAAAAATTGTGTCTTTCTAGTAGATACCTACGATACTCTTCGGATCGGTGTTCCAGCAGCGATTCAGGTTGCGCGTGAACTTGGTGATAAGATTAATTTCCTTGGTGTCCGTATTGACTCTGGAGATATCGCCTATATTTCTAAAAAAGTTCGTCAACAACTGGACGAGGCAGGATTTACAGATGCTAAGATCTATGCATCAAATGACCTTGATGAGAATACCATCCTTAACCTCAAAATGCAAAAAGCTAAGATTGATGTCTGGGGTGTAGGGACTAAGCTCATCACTGCTTATGACCAACCAGCACTTGGAGCAGTTTACAAGGTTGTTGCCATCGAAGATGAGAACGGTCATATGCGCAATACCATCAAGCTTTCAAACAATGCAGAGAAGGTTTCAACGCCAGGGAAGAAACAAGTTTGGCGCATCACCAGTCGTGAAAAAGGCAAGTCAGAAGGTGACTACATTACCTATGATGGTGTCGATGTTGCTAGCATGACTGAAATCAAGATGTTCCATCCAACCTATACTTACATCAAGAAAACTGTCCGTAATTTTGAAGCTGTTCCTCTCTTGGTAGACATTTTCAAGGAAGGTAAGCTGGTTTATGATTTACCAAGTCTGCCTGAAATTCAAGCCTATGCTCGTAAGGAATTTGATAAGCTCTGGGATGAATACAAACGCGTACTGAACCCACAACACTATCCTGTGGACTTGGCTCGTGATGTATGGCAAGACAAGATGGACTTGATTGATAAGATGCGTAAGGAAGCTCTAGGCGAAGGAGAAGAAGAATGAGTTTGCAAGAAACCATTATCCAGCAACTAGGTGTAAAACCAGTGATTGACGCCCAGGAAGAAATCCGTCGTTCGATTGACTTTCTAAAAAGATATTTAAAGAAACATCCTTTCCTAAAAACTTTTGTATTGGGTATTTCTGGAGGACAAGACTCGACCTTGGCAGGACGCTTGGCTCAACTAGCCATGGAAGAAATGCGAGCAGAAACAGGTGATGATAGTTATAAATTTATCGCTGTTCGCCTGCCTTATGGAGTGCAAGCTGACGAGGATGATGCTCAAAAAGCCCTAGCATTTATTCAGCCAGATGTGAGCTTGGTAGTGAATATCAAGGAATCTGCTGATGCTATGGCTGTAGCTGTTGAAGCAACAGGGAGTGCAGTTTCCGATTTTAACAAGGGAAATATCAAGGCTCGTAGTCGTATGATTGCCCAATATGCTCTTGCAGGTGCTCATAGCGGAGCTGTTATCGGGACAGACCATGCTGCGGAAAATATCACAGGTTTCTTTACTAAATTTGGTGACGGTGGTGCAGATATTCTCCCACTTTATCGCCTCAATAAACGCCAAGGAAAACAACTTTTGAAGGAGCTTGGAGCTGATCCAGCCCTCTATGAAAAAGTTCCAACGGCAGATTTGGAAGAAGAAAAACCAGGTATTGCAGACGAAGTAGCCTTGGGAGTCACTTACAATGAAATTGATGATTACCTCGAAGGAAAGCAAGTCAGCCCAGAAGCCCAAGCAACCATTGAAAAATGGTGGTACAAAGGCCAACACAAACGCCACTTACCAATCACTGTCTTTGATACGTTTTGGGAGTAAAAAGGTCCGGGGGACTTTTTTAGCCCGAGCCTGAAAATAAAAAAGCGAGGAAGGTCCGGTAACTCGAAGAGTTCGATTTCGTTGTCTCACCCCCGCAACGATGACTAGGCTTGAAAAAGCTTGATAAAGCGTATTTCAAGTCAGACAGCTACTGCGTCATGAAATTAGAGGAAACTGTTGTTTTCTCAATGTTTATGAGTAAAGTATTTTTACCCTCTCACCTAGAAATACAAAAGCGAAGAAGGTCCGGAGGACCTTTTTCACTTTGTAACTTGAAATAGGAGACTGAGATAGGTTAATACAAGTTTGAGCCCATCCATAAAATAGAAAGAGAATTAGCATCATGAAAGCACTAGGTACACAACCAATAGAAACTGAACGATTGATACTGAGGAGATTTGTGGAAGGTGATGCTGAAGCCATGTTTGAGAATTGGGCTTCTCGTCTAGATAATCTAACCTATGTTACTTGGAATCCACACCTGAATGTCGAACAGACTCGAAACTCTATTGGCAATTGGGTAGCATCCTACGACAATCCTAACTATTACAAATGGGCCATTAGTCTCAAAGAAAATCCATACTATGTCATTGGAGATATTAGTCTGGTCAGTGTGGATGAAGAAAAATCTAGCTGTGAGATTGGATATATCTTAGGGATGGACTACGGGGGACGAGGACTCATGACAGAAGCCTTGAAGGCAGTTTTATCATACTGTCTAGATGAGATTGGATTTAAAGAGGTTGATGCTTGCTATGCAAGTTTAAATCCAGTATCTGGTCGTGTTATGGAAAAGGCGGGTATGACTTTTTGGAAGACGATTCCAAATGCAGTTGAACGAAAAGGTTATATAGCTGATAAAATTTATTATCAAATCAAAAAATAAGATGGAAAAGTTAAGCTTTTCCATCTTATTTTTTATAAAATACTTTTTAATCAAAATAAAGCAAATCTTTGCTGGTGCTTGTGAAGAGGTCAAAACCGTCTTTGGTAACAACACCGCAGTCTTCGATACGAACTCCGACTTTACCAGGGATGTAGATACCAGGTTCAACAGAGAAGCACATGCCTTCTTCGATAATCATATCGTTTCCTTCCATAATTGAAGGGAATTCGTGGACATCCATACCGATACCATGACCGAGACGGTGGTTGAAGTACTCACCATAACCTGCTTTTTCGATCACTTCACGAGCTGCACGATCGACCTCATGAGCTGTCACACCAGGTTTGATAAAGTCAAGGGCAGCTTGTTGGGCTTCAAGAGTCAAGTTGTAAATGTCTTTCTTGAATTGGTCAGGTTTACCAACAGCGACTGTACGAGTCATATCTGATGCATAACCATTCACCATCACACCGAGGTCAAAGAGGAGAAGGGCATTGTTTTCAACCTTATTGGCTCCAGGAATACCATGAGGATTTGCAGCGTTATCACCTGTCAAAACCATAGTATCAAAACTCATTTCATATCCTTCGCGTTTCATGGCAAAATCGATCTGTGCGATAATATCAGTTTCCGTATTATCAAGAGAGATATTGTCAAAACCAACTTTGACAGACTTATCAGCATAAACACCTGCAACCATCATTTTTTGCACTTCATCTGCTGACTTAATCAAGCGCATGCGTTGGATCAATGGAGTCAAGTTTTCAAACTCAGCAGTTTCAAAGACAGATCTTAAACCGTGGTATTTAGTCAAGATGAGGTTATCAAACTCAACTGCTACACGTTTGAAATCAAGCTGTGGCAAGGCATTTTGGATTTTCTTCCAAGGATTTTCAGAGTCCACATAACCAACAACTGGGAAAGAGACAGTGCTTGTTGCGCGCTCAACCTCAAGGGCTGGAACAAAAAGAAGTGGTTCCTGGTCAGCAAGGACAAAGAGGAACATTTGGCGTTCGTGTGGATCACTGTAAAAACCAGTGAGGTAATTGATAGTGACGGGGTCAGATACGACAGCGACGTCTAGCTTTTCTGATTCAAGATAAGTTAAGATTTGTTGTAATTTAGACATATGCTACCTTCTTTCTACCCCTCTATTTTTGCAAAAATTAGTAGAAAATGCAAGAGAGAAGGGGAAAAGACTACAAAAAAATTCCAACAGCTAATAGCATGTTGGAATAGAAAGATTAGTTGAATTCTGCCTTGCTTTTCACATCGCTGTATTCTTCAGCGACTTCTTGGCTCAGAATATCCTCATAAGCTGGAAGGACGATGTCCTGACCGTATTTTTTCTTGAGGGCAGTAGTGACCAAACGATAGGCAAGGTTGGCATTACGAGATAGGATAGGCCCGTGGAAATAAGAACCGAAAACATTTTTATAGTGAACACCTTCACCGACCTTTTCTTCGTTGTTGCCATTTCCATAGACAACCTGGCCGAGTGGTTTTTGGTCATCAGAGAGGAAGGTGCGGCCTTGGTGATTTTCAAATCCATAATAAGTTTCATTAAACTCTTCATTATGAATCTTAATGTCACCGATAAAGCGGTTGTTGGTTTGATTAAGGGTATAGTGTCCCATGACACCTAGACCTTCTATGCGTCTTCCGGAAGCTTCAATATAATACTGACCCAATAGTTGGAAACCACCACAGATAGCAAGGACGACACCATCATTTTGGATAAAGTTGTCGATACTTTCTTTTTTAGCAGGTAAATCACCAGCAATGATACTCTGTTCAAAGTCTTGGCCACCGCCGAAAAAGGCGATGTCGTAATGATTTTCATCGAAATTATCATGGAGAGAAACGATGTCAACTGTTACGCGAGCACCCAGCTTTTCAGCCACATACTTGAGCATGAGGATGTTTCCATTATCCCCGTAGGTGTTCATGAGATTGCCATAGAGGTGGGCGATATTTAGTTGGTAAGGATAATTGCCGTCTTTTGAGGAAAGTGAAGTATAAACCATCAGTTCATCTCCTTTCTAACAAGTTGACGATTGGCCAGTAGTTCTCTGAATTCTAGCATGGCCGTATAAGTCGCAAGGATATAGGCATGCTTACAGTCTTGAGCTTCAATCGTGTTAAGAACTTGTTCCAGACTGCTTGTTTCAGTGATTTTATCAGCTGGATAACCAGTTACTCGAAGACGACGAGCAATTTCAGAATGACGAACGCCACCAGCGTTAATTTCTGGAATATCCATGTCAGTTATCTGTTCAAAATCCGCATCCCAAATCCAGCTGGTATCTATGCCGTCTGCATAGTTAGCATTAAGGAGAACCGATAGACTAAATGGATAAGGAGCCAATTTAATCATTTCAATGGCTTGGGTTGCACCAACAGGATTCTTGATGAGGACAAGGGTACATTCTTTGTCACCAATCTGAAAGGTTTCTTGGCGTCCAAAGACAGCACGGCTCTTGTCAAAACCTTGTTTAATCAGTTGAGAATCAGCTCCAAGGTAACGAGCAATAGCGACTGCTGCGAGAGCATTGTAGATATTATAAAGCCCACCGATTTGGATTCCGTATTCTTGGCCGTCGATAACAAAGCGAGAACGATTGTTAGTCAATTCCACCAATTCTGTCAGACGGTAGTCCAAATCAGGACGTTTACATCCACAGTTTTCGCAGATATAAGCTCCTAAGTTGGCATAAGTATTAAGCTCATATTTCAAAATACTTTGACAGTCTGGGCAGAGAATACCTTCCGTATTGTAGTGAGCAAGCTTTGCTGGACCTTTTTCCAAATCAAAACCAAAATATTGAACAGGATTTGGAATTGCAGGTTTGTAGAAAAGCGGACTATCACCGTTCAGCAGAACAGTAGCAGTAGGAACTTTTCGAATAGCGTCCAAAATCATGTTGTAGGTCGTATAAATCTCACCGTAGCGGTCCATCTGGTCGCGGAAGATATTGGTGATGACGAAAAGACTAGGCTGGATGTAGTCACAGATACGTGAGAGACTAGCTTCGTCGATTTCAAGGACAGCGATGTTCTTGCCAGTTTTTGAAGATTTGGCTGTCAAGAAGGTAGTCGTAATCCCGGTAATCATGTTGGCACCACTTGGATTAGTTAAAACTTGACCATAAATTTCCTTTAGGATACCGACAGTGAGAGCGGTCGTCAAGGTTTTTCCATTGGTACCAGTTACCACAACAATCTCATAGTTCTTCGCTAAATGTTGTAAAATATCTTTATCAAATTGAAGGGCGAGTTTTCCAGGCAGCGTGCTTCCACGTCCAAGACGACTCAAAATAAAGTGAGAAGAACGCCCAGCAAGAAGGCCCAAAGTAGTTTTTAATTTCATGTTTCTATTATATCATAAAAGCTGAAAAAGACAGATTTGAGATTTTAGAAAAAGAAAAACAGCCCAAGGAGGGCTGCTTTCTAAAATTATACTCAATGAAAATCAAAGAGCAAACTAGGGAGCTAGCCGTAGGTAGTACTTGAGTACGGCAAGGTGAAGCTGACGTGGTTTGAATTTGA
>NZ_JVKV01000068.1 GCF_001072375.1 Streptococcus pseudopneumoniae | reverse complement strand
CGTTTTGCAGACCAAACATCCAAGCAGTCTGGCAAACGTTTTGTACTTGTTGTGTCGTAACCTGTTTTTTCATAAGCAAGGAGAAGACCAGCTTTTGGATCAAGAGCTTTTGTAGCTGGAAGTCCGTACTCAGGGTCAAGAAGCATAGATGAAGCGTATTTTGTCAATTCATCCGCTACCAATACTTTAAGTTCTTCCATTTGAGCAACTGTTGGCTCTTCTGTTTGGTATTGAGCCATGAGGCGTTTCAAAGCACCACGTTGGTCAAAGGCGAGAGCTGAGATGATACCATTCTCATCAGAGAGTTTTTGCATACAAGCAAGTTTATTTGGGCTTAATGTTAATTTACTCATAGATTCTTCCTTATTTTTCAAATTCGTGAATAATGACACCTTGAACGACACGGTTAACTGTACCTGTAGGTGATGGTGTATCTGGTCTGTTACCAACTTTAAGTGAAGTCAAGAGAGCAAATAACTGACCATAAACGATGTAAGGGAAGAGACGGTAAACATCATTCAGAACCCCACCGCATCCAAGTGCTACTTCCTTCACATTTTCAAGTCCAAAGGCTTGATCACTCAAGAGAACAACTCGACGAGCAATTTGGTCGCCAGCAACTTCACGAACCAAGTCTAAGTCATACTTACGAGTGTAATCTGTTGTAGTACCAAATACCAAAACGACTGTATCTTCGTTGATAAGAGATTTTGGACCGTGACGGAAGCCAACTGGACTTTCATACATAGTCGCGACTTGACCAGCAGTCAATTCCAAAATTTTAAGCTGGGCTTCGTGAGCAAGTCCGAAGAATGGGCCCGCACCTAGATAAATCACTCGGTTAAAGTCTAGGTCAACCAACTCTTTGACATCTGCCACATTGTCAAGAACTTTGCGAGCTAAACTAGATAGCACGTCGAAACGTTCAGCTTTAACAGCAAAGTCTGTCGGATCAAATACCAAGAGCGCTGTCAACATCATTGAAGTGAAGCTTGAAGTCATGGCAAAGCCAGCATCGTTAGAAGCAGCTGGTTGCAAGAGCAAGAGGTTGCGGTCATCACCATGCGCTTGGAGAGCCAATTTCCCTTCAGCTGCACATGTGATGGTCACTTGATAAAGCTCATCAACCAAAGCCTTGGCCAAGTCAACTGTTGCCACACTCTCAGGTGAGTTCCCGCTACGCGCGAATGATACCAAAACAGTTGTCACATCTTTTTTCAAATAAGTTTGTGGGTTTGCTACAATATCAGTTGTCGCGATAGCATTGAAATTCCATTTACGTTCATCATACACTTCCTTAAAGTAAGGAACCAGAGTATCACCTACATAAGCAGAAGTCCCAGCACCAGTCAGGATAACTTTGATGTAGTCATGTTTGTCAGCAATTCCTTGCAAGAAGGCTGCAATTTCATCACGTCGTGCTTGATAAGCTTCAAAAGCATCTTTCCAAACGTCTGGTTGTTGGTAAATTTCGCGAGTTGTGATTTCTGCCCCCAACTCAAGCAAATCTTCTTTTGTATAATCTAGCATTGAGTTCCTCTAATCTATTATTATATTGTTTTTTATTTAAAATATGGGAATGGGAGTAAGCCCCATTCCCATTTATATTCTATGAAATATGTTCTAACAGTATTTCTGTTATTACATCTTATTCATCTTCATCGTCGTCGAAGCTTGCCAATAAATCATTAACTTTGACAATGCTTTCTGAAGCACGACTCTTATAGTCCGCATCGATACCTGTTAGGCTTGCATTGATAAATTCAATGACCATCGGAAGGTTCATTCCTGCATAAAGCTCAATGTCACGACCTTCCATAATCAGACGGCTCACCACATTACATGGTGTTCCACCAAGGAGGTCAGCAAAGACTAGGAAATCATCCAAACCTTCGACAGCGGCTTCAAATTTCGCAGTGAAATCTTCTGGTCCATCTTCTGGAAGAAGAGCTACCGCATGAATGTTGTCTTGTGGACCCATAATCATTTCTGTGCTACCTTTAAGTTCTTCACAGAAACGACCGTGACTCACTAAAATCAATGATTTAGTCATAAATTATGCGCCCATTCCAAGTACAAATTTACCGATGAATGAAAGTCCAACTGCAAGAGCAATGATGATACCGATTGCTTTAGTTGAGTTCATACCTTTCTTACCAAGCAACCAGAAGATGAATGCTGTGAAGATTGCTGGAAGCAAGCGTGGGAAGATTGAGTTCAAGATATCTTGGAAGTCAATCATCTTTTCACCGATTGGCAATTTGTATGAAATTTCAAAGTTGATCATTGTTGCTACAAGAGCACCCATCATGAATACACCAAGTACAGATGCAGCTTCAATCAAAGCTGTCAAAGTGCTTTGCATGTTGTTGATAAGGTTAACCCCTTCTTTGTATGCAAATTCCAATTGTTTCCAACGGAAGATGTCATACGCTACTGCAACTGCGATCCAAAGGAAGATACCCCAAGGTTGACCAGCGATAGCCATTGTTGCAGCGATAGATCCCATGATAGCAGGTACAAGTGAACCAAAGATAGTATCTCCAAGAGGAGCGAATGGCCCCATCAAACCAGTCTTGATACCGTTAACCGCATCTTTTGAGCCAACGCCATCTTTTTCTTCCATGGCAAGGTCAAAACCAGCGATGATTGTGTGGAAGAATGGTGAAGTGTTGAAGAATTGAGTATGAACTTTCATCATTTCTTTCAACTCAGGAGTTCCATCTCCATACATTTTACGCAATTGTGGCAAGATCATGTAAAGGTAACCTGATGCTTGCATACGTTCGTAGTTCCATCCCAATTGGAAAGTGAACAAGCTACGTTTGTTAATTTGATTAAAATCTTCTTTTGTTAATTTGTAATTAGAATTCGTCATCTTCAATTTCCCCACTTTCTGATGGTGTAGAAGGTGCTACTACAGCAACTTTCTGGCTGTTCTTGAAGTGAACAACTGCAAGGAAGATACCTACGATAGAGACACCGATCATAGACAAACCTTTGAAGTTGTTGGCAAAGCCAATTTTTTCAGCAACGTCAGCAGGAAGAGTGCCAATGAGACCAGCAACTGCTCCACCAAGACCTGTTACGTATGAGTAAAGTACAGTCAACATAGCTGTCAAACCGAATCCCATAGCAAGGTAGTGAAGGTTACGTTTAACTGGAAGGTAACGAAGCAAGATAGCGAATCCAAGACCTGGAAGCATACGACCTGCAAGAGTCAAACCGTCTGCAACCCATTGGAATTCTTTAACAAAGTTTACAACTGCTTGTACGAATTCTCCACCAAAAGCAAGAGCGAAGAATACTGGAAGGGCACGAGAAGCAGCCCATGGAAGCGCACCAAGAAGGTAGTTACGTTCGATTCCTTTGTAGTCAAAGCGTTCGATCGCAGCATCAATACGGTGTGCGAAGAATGTAGTAGTCATACGACCAAGTACGTCGAAGTAAGTCAAAAGTGCCGCTACTGGTACAGCGATTGTAGTGATCGCAAGGTCAGTTTCGATACCTTGTGAAACTGAGAAAGCAGTCGCAAGAACCGCACCAGAAGTTGCGTCGATACGAGAAGCACCACCAAAGGTACCTACCCCAAGTACGAACAACTGCAAGCTACCACCGATAAACAAACCAGTTGTCAAATCTCCCATGATTAAACCAGTAATGAAACCAGCGAATACAGGGGAACCTGCAGAAGAAACGATCGTCAACTCATCACAGATTTGATAAGCTGAGTACAAAGTGAGAAGTAAAATTTGCCACCATTGTATCATAACAATGACCTCCTAAAAATTTTTTCCTATTTTAATAAGCTCAAAAAGTCTGAAACTGGATCATTTGGAACCATTTGAGCAGTAAGTTTAACACCTTTTTCCGCCAATTTGTGAAAATCTTCTACGTCTTTATCTACAACGTTGATTGAACGTGTGATAGAACGAGTTTCTGGTGTTTGAGACATGTTGCCGACATTGACTGTTTCAAGCGGTACGCCTGCTTCTACCAAACCGAGGAAACGGTCAGGTTTGCGTGCTACAATCAAAAGACGTTGGCTATCATATTTTCCAGCAAGGATATTGGCTGCAGCTTTTTCAACTGGCAAAATGCTAAGTTTTACACCTGGTGGTGTTGCAAGTTTCAAGCCGCTCTTTTCAACATCGTTGTTAACAACTTCATTGTCAACGACCATGATACGTGAAACATTAAGTTTAGCAGACCAAAGGTTTGCTACTTGTCCGTGGATCAAACGTCCATCGATACGGCATCCTACAATTGTCATAAATTTTCCCCCTTTATATGTTTTAGTGTAGGTTTACGAGTTAAGTGTATGTGATCTTTATATTCCCCTTCAGTTTCAAAGATAATGATGCGGTTAGCACCTTCTTTGAGATAGCTGTGCGGAATATAAAGCGATAAGGTTGGACCAACATTCCAGAAACGTCCAAGATGATGGCCATTGACATAGGCAATCCCTTTACCAAACTCAGATAGTTCTAAGTAGGTGTCCTTCGGAGCCTCAACTTCAAAGTCATAGGCGTAAAAAGCAGGTTGTCCTTCTGTCCATCCTTTTGAGAAATCAATCTTTTCAGGATTATCTAGTGGAAGCGAATAGTGTTCCCAGTTCAGCATGAAGTGTAGGTCTTTGCAGACACCTGTACGAATCCCTTTTCGTTGTGTATCTGCTAGGAACTTATGCCCGTAATTGACACGCCCCATATTTTCTACCAAGACATCAAATCGAGAGAGCGCTTTCTTTTCTCCTTGATAGAAGATGTCCTCACCAATTTCTGTCTGGTATTGAGTTGCGACCCATTTACCATCTACAAATAGCTGAGCTCTGTCTCGACCGTCAATGATACGGATACGTTCTTCTTCTGCATCCCAACTAGCTTCTGTACGATAGAGTAGATAACCGTAGCTTTGTCCCAACTCTTCCATTTTCTTAGGATAGAGACTTTTAGTTGGACTTGTTAGGCTATCCAAGGTTTCAAATAGAGAAACTTTCTCGACCAGTGGAATGTTTTCAACTTCCATGCTCTCTTTGTAAAGCGGTTCTAATTGTGGATACTCAGGATAGTAAGTCTCCATCATTTTCTTAACTGCCATGTATTTAGCAGTTGGATTCCCAGCTTCATTAAGGAGAGCGTCATAATCATAAGATGTTACTTGTGGTAAATCAATAGTTCCTCGAGCTGAACAACCATTCATAAAACCAAAGTTGGTTCCACCGTGGAACATGTAAAGGTTGATAGAGCCTTGCTCCAGTACCTCATGTACGGCTTCTGCTAACTCCTCTGGCTCACGCGTAATGACTGGTTCTTTCCATCGGTTAAACCATCCATCCCAGAATTCCATACACATGAGTGGCCATTTCTTGCCATACTCATCAAAGAACTCTTGCATTTGCGAGAAGTTAAAGTTAGCTTTTGAACCAAAGTTCCCTGTCACAAAGAGATCATCTTCAATCAAGGTACCAGCTTTCAGAGTTGCTCGCCACGGACCATCAGATGTAAAGAGCGGACAAGTCACTGAACGTTCTTCCATCAATCGACGAATCTCACGCAAGTAGGTTTTGTCCTCACCGTATGAACCGTACTCATTTTCAACCTGCATCATGAGGATGTTACCACCATTATCCAACAATCTTGGAACAAAACGTGGAAGTAAATGATCATAGTAGCGTCCTACCATTTCTATAAAGGCTGGATCAGAGGAACGGATTCGCATGTCTTTATTTAAAAGCCATGCTGGTAAACCACCGAATTCCCACTCTGCACAGATAAAGGGAGATGGCCGAACAATAGCATACAAGCCTAAGTCCTGAGCTGTCTGAAGAAATTTTTCAATATCAAGATTGCCTTCAAAATTGAAGTTTCCCTCAGTTGGTTCATGTAAATTCCAAGCGACATATGTTTCAACAGTGTTAAAACCTAAAGCCTTGAGATTGTACAATGAATGATACCAGTCTTCTTCAGGAATTCTAAAATAATGAATGGCACCAGATAAAATTTTGAATGGTTCCCCATCTAGGTAAAAATCATCCTCAATTTTAAACCTTGTCATTTTACCACCCCATACTTTTCCGTTTGCGCTTTCATTTGTTGTTATATTAAATGATAAACTAATGAATCCATCTTGTCAATAGATTTTTCGAAAATTATTTAAAATTTTTCTTTTTTTTACTGAATTGTTTTCTAAAATTCTTGTAAAAAAATTTTTTTCTTAAATATTTTCGATCTAGATAGCATAAATGTATGAGTTTATAACCGTAAATAATATGTAAGTCAATCACTTAGAATATTATTTTATTTTTTTACATTATTTACTATCATTTTCAAACTATTTATGGTAAAATCGAAGATGGAGAAGGAAAAAATGAGGTAAAAATATGGCAATTCCAAAGTATCAATATATCAAAGATGAATTGAAAAACAAAATCATTTCAGGTCAATTTGCAAGTGGCGACAAGTTCTACACTGAAGCAGAATTGATTGCAATGTATGACGTAAGTTCGATCACTGTTGTTCGCGCCTTAAACGACCTTGCTAAAGACGGTTATATTGTCCGCCAACAAGGAAAGGGAACCTTTGTGGCTCGCGCTCGCAAGCACAAACTCGTAGAATTTTCTGATGTAGAAATTTTTGAAACCAAGGACGATAAAGTCACTGTTCTTTCCATTGAACGCGGTAACGATCTTAACTACTTAGAAAAATTGGGATTGCGTGGCGATCAATTTTATTACAAAATCGAACGTATCCGTGAATCTAACGGTGTTACTTATATCTACCACACATCTTATATCCCTGAACAATACATCAATGCAAACTATCCAAATCTTGAATACTATAGTTCTATCTATAATCGTTTCAAATTGGACTACCACATTCACATGAATGACGAGCATTTTGAAGAAATCAATGAAATTATATTTCCAACTCCAGAACATGCTGCTTCTATCCTAGGAATCGACGCTCAATTCCCAACTGTTCTCCAAACCAAGACAACTAAACTTGAGTCAACCGGCCAAGTGTTGGAATACATTGAAACTTACAAACGTTCTGATTTCTATAAGATTAAATTTATCTCATGTGATCGCGATCACTAAACTTAAAAGTCTGAGACAATTGTTTCAGGCTTTTCTGTTTTTCATTATAGCACGCCAGCTTTTAGTAGGAAATATCAAATGACTTTAAACTATAATTTGGAGAAATTTTACTAAAAACAGAGCAAAAATTGAAAAGCAGTTCAAATTAAATAACTTCTTATATTTTTTATAGGTATTTTATTAAAATACTTGACTTTACTAGATTCAGATAATACAATGGAATTAGTTTGTGAAAACGCTACCAAAACAATAAATTAGGAGGTTATTTAATGAAACCAGAAAATAAACAGCGTTTCTCTATTCGTAAATACGCAATCGGAGCAGCTTCTGTCTTGATCGGCTTTGCCTTTCATGCACAAGCTGTTGCCGCTGATGGAGTCGTACCTACTGCAACAGAGAATCAACCTACTATCCAAGCCGCAGAAGAGTCGTCTCCACAGGCCAGCGAAGAAAAACTTGAAACTAGTCCTACACCAGAAGCCGTAGCTCCTGCAGCTCCAGTGACACCTGTAACAAACACTGAAGCACCAAAAGTTGAAGCTACTCCTGCACCTATTGTAGAAAAAACTGTTACAACCGAAGAAACTCCAGCAAAACCAGAAGTAACTGAAGAAGCTAAGCAGCCAGAACCAGAAAAGGCAGAAAACAAAGAAGTTGCTAAAGTTGAAGCTCCTGTAGTCGCTACAGAGAAAGCAGCTCAAGTCAATGAAAAACTAGCTAAAAAGAAAATCGTTTCAATCGATGCAGGGCGTAAATATTTCTCTCCTGAACAACTGAAAGAAATCATCGACAAAGCCAAACACTATGGCTATACTGATCTTCATCTCCTAGTCGGAAATGACGGCTTGCGCTTTATGCTAGATGATATGTCCCTAACTGTAGGAGACAAGACTTATGCGAGCGACGATGTCAAACGCGCTGTTGAAAATGGAACAAACGCCTACTACAACGATCCAAACGGCAATCATCTAACTGAAAGTCAAATGACCGACTTGATTAACTATGCTAAGGATAAAGGTATCGGCCTTATCCCATCTGTTAACAGTCCTGGTCACATGGATGCTATCCTCAATGCCATGAAAGAACTGGGTATTGAAAAGCCTAACTTTAACTATTTTGGTAAAGAATCAGCACGTACTGTCGACCTTGACAATGAAAAAGCAGTTGCCTTCACAAAAGCTTTGATTGATAAGTATGCAGGCTACTTTGCTGGTAAATCTGAAATCTTCAACATCGGTTTGGATGAGTACGCTAACGATGCTACGGATGCTAAAGGATGGAGCGTTCTTCAAGCCTATAAATGGTATCCAGAAGATGGATTCCCAGACAAGGGCTATGACAAATTCATCGCCTATGCTAATGACCTAGCTCGTATCGTCAAATCTCACGGTCTAAAACCTATGGCCTTCAATGACGGTATCTACTATAATAGCGATACAAGTTTTGGTACCTTTGACAAGGACATCATCGTCTCTATGTGGACTGGTGGCTGGGGCGGTTACGATGTCGCTTCTTCTAAATTACTAGCTGAAAAAGGACACGAAATCCTCAATACTAACGATGCTTGGTACTACGTTCTCGGCCGTAATGCTGACGGGCAAGGTTGGTACAACCTCGATCAAGGATTGAACGGTATTAAGAGCACACCGATTACTTCTGTACCAAAAACAGAAGGAGCTGATGTTCCTATTATCGGTGGTATGGTAGCGGCTTGGGCTGATACTCCATCTGCTCGCTACTCTCCATCTCGTCTATTCAAACTCATGCGTCAATTCGCAAACTCAAATGCTGAATATTTCGCTGCTGATTACGAGTCTGCTGAACAAGCTCTGAAAGAAGTGCCAACAGACCTTACTCGATACACAGAAGAAAGTATTGCAGCCGTTAAAGAAGCTGAAAAAGCCATCCGTGCTCTCGATAGCAACCTTAGCCGTGCTCAACAAGATACTATTGATCAAGCGATCGCAAAACTCCAAGAAGCTGTTAGCAACTTAACCTTCACTCCAGAAGCTCAAAAAGAAGAAGACGCTAAACGCGAAGTTGAAAAACTAGCTAAGAACAAGGTCATCTCTATCGATGCTGGACGTAAATACTTCACGTTAGACCAACTTAAACGCATCGTAGATAAAGCCAGCGAACTCGGTTACTCTGACCTTCACTTGCTCCTTGGAAACGATGGACTTCGCTTCCTACTTGATGATATGAGTATCTCAGCAAACGGCAAGACTTATGCAAGCGACGATGTGAAAAAGGCCATCATCGAAGGAACAAAATCTTACTACGATGATCCTAACGGAACTACTTTGAACCAAGCTGAAATCACTGAGCTTATCCAGTATGCTAAGGACAAAGGTATTGGACTAATCCCAGCTATCAATAGCCCAGGTCACATGGATGCTATGCTTGTCGCTATGGAAAAATTAGGCATCGCAAACCCTCAAGCTAACTTTGACAAGGTTTCAAAAACAACTATGGACCTTGAAAACGAAGAAGCAATGAACTTTACAAAAGCCCTTATCGGTAAGTACATGGACTTCTTTGCAGGCAAGACTAATATCTTTAACTATGGTACAGATGAGTATGCTAATGACGCTACCAATGCTCAAGGTTGGTACTACCTCAAGTGGTATGGTCTCTACGGCAAATTTGCTGAATACTCTAATAGTCTAGCTGCCATGGCTAAAGAAAAAGGTCTTCAACCAATGGCCTTTAACGATGGCTTCTACTACGAAGACAAGGATGATGTTGAGTTTGATAAAGACGTTATCATCTCTTACTGGTCTAAAGGCTGGTGGGGTTACAACCTTGCGTCTCCTCAATACCTAGCAAGCAAAGGCTATAAATTCCTTAACACGAATGGAGATTGGTACTACATTCTCGGTCAAAAACCAGAAGATGGTGGTGGCTTCCTCAAGAAAGCTATTGAAAATACTGAAAAAACTCCATTTAACCAACTAGCATCAACTAAATATCCTGAAGTTGACCTACCTACTGTTGGTAGTATGTTAGCTATCTGGGCTGATCGACCAAGCGCAGAATACAAGGAAGAAGAAATCTTTGAACTCATGACTGCTTTTGCAGACCACAACAAGGACTATTTCCGTGCTAACTACAAAGCGCTACGCGAAGAACTTGCTCAAATCCCTGAAAACTTAGAAGGATATAGCACAGAAAGTCTCGACGCTCTCAAGGTTGCTAAAGACGCTCTTAACTACAACCTCAATCGTAATAAACAAGCTGAGTTAGATACACTTGTAGCTAATCTCAAAGCTGCTAGACTTGGTCTTAAACCAGCTGCCACTCACTCAGGAAGCCTCGATGAGAGTGAAACTGCTGCTACAGTTGAAAATCGACCAGAGCTTCTTGTTAAGACAGAAGAAATTCCGTTTGAGATCGTTAAGAAAGAAAATCCTAACCTTCCAGCAGGACAAGAGAAAGTCATCACTGCTGGTGTCAAAGGAGAACGTACTAAGTATCTTTCAGTTGTGACTGAAAATGGCAAGCAGACAGAAACAGTTCTTGAAAATCAAGTAACGAAAGAAGCTGTCAATCAAGTTGTCGAAGTTGGAACATTAACAACACATGTAGGAGACGAAAAAGGTCAAGCTCCTGTTGCAGATGCAAAACCACGTGTTGTGATCGAGGACGAAGAAATTCCATTTACAACGATCACTCGCGAGACTCCTTCGCTACCTAAGGGACAAACTCGTCTAGTAACTGCAGGTGTCAACGGTCGTCGTAGCCATTTCTACTCTGTGACTACTGCTGCTGATGGATCTGAAGTTAAAACATTGGTTACTAGCGTTGTAGCTCAAGAACCAGTCGCTCAAGTGATCGAAGTTGGCAACCCTGTCACTCATGTCGGTGATGAACATGGTCAAGCAGCTATCGCTGAAGAAAAACCAAAATTAGATATTCCAAATGAACCAGCTCCAGCAACTGTTCCTGTTGAGGAAAACAAAGCTCTTCCTCAAGGCCCAGCTCCTGTAGCAAAAGATAATAAACTTCCTGAAACAGGAAGCCAAGGTTCAGAATGGTTGATTGCTACTGGTCTTATGACTGCTCTCACAGCTTATGGACTTAGCAAGAAAAAAGATTAAGCACAAATAAAAAGCGGGACAAAAGTCTCGCTTTTTTGTTTTATTGTTAGTCACCCAAACCGATGCGTTCGAAGATGTCATCCACTCGTTTAGTGTAGTAAGTTGGGTTGAAGATTTCGTCAATTTCTTCTTGAGTGAGACGTGAAGTTACTTCTGGATCTGCTTCAAGAAGTGGTTTGAAGTCTACTTGGTTGTCCCATGATTGAGCAGTCTTTGGTTGAACAAGGTCGTAAGCTTGCTCACGCGTCATACCTTTTTCAATCAAAGCAAGCATAGCACGTTGGCTGAAGATCAAACCAAATGTAGAGTTCATGTTGCGGATCATGTTTTCTGGGAAGACTGTCAAGTTCTTAACAATATTTCCGAAACGGTTGAGCATGTAGTCAATCAAGATGGTTGTATCTGGTGCGATGATACGCTCAGCTGATGAGTGAGAGATATCCCGTTCGTGCCAGAGGGCTACGTTTTCATAAGCTGTTACCATGTGACCACGGATCACACGCGCAAGACCCGTCATGTTCTCAGAACCGATAGGGTTACGTTTATGAGGCATTGCTGAAGAACCTTTTTGACCTTTAGCAAAGAACTCTTCCACTTCACGTTGTTCAGATTTTTGAAGACCACGGATTTCCGTTGCCATACGCTCGATAGAAGTTGCGATGCTGGCAAGAACTGCAAAGTACTCAGCGTGAAGGTCACGAGGAAGGACCTGTGTAGAGATTTCTTGAGCACGGATACCCAATTTATCGCAGACGTATTTTTCAACGAATGGTGGGATGTTGGCAAAGTTACCAACCGCACCAGAAATCTTACCAGCTTCCACACCAGCAGCTGCATGCTCGAAACGCTCGATGTTACGCTTCATTTCACTGTACCAAGTCGCTAATTTAAGACCAAAAGTTGTAGGCTCAGCATGCACACCGTGGGTACGACCCATCATGATGGTGAACTTGTGCTCCTTAGCCTTATCAGCGATGATGTTGGTGAAGTTTTCAAGATCACGACGGATGATGTCGTTGGCCTGCTTATAGAGGTAACCGTAGGCCGTATCCACCACATCAGTAGAAGTCAAACCATAGTGAACCCACTTGCGCTCTTCACCAAGCGTCTCAGAAACCGCACGTGTGAAAGCCACCACATCGTGACGAGTCACCTGCTCAATCTCCAAAATACGGTCGATGTCAAAGTCCGCCTTCTCGCGAATCAAAGCCACATCTTCCTTAGGGATTTCCCCCAACTCAGCCCATGCCTCGTCAGCCAAGATTTCCACCTCAAGCCAAGCACGGTATTTATTTTCTTCAGTCCAAATGTTCGCCATCTCAGGGCGAGAGTAACGTTCAATCATGTTTAATTTTCCTTTCTTTTGATGTTTCACATCAGTTAGCAAGCGGCAATCACTTTATTCAAATTCTTCTTTCCCAATCCATACAGATGGATAGTGATTGAGTGTATTCAAATCCGTATCCAGTGGGACATCATAGATGGCTAAATAGTTTTCAGGATATTGAGCAACTAGCTCTTCATACTTAGCTTTCACCTTTTCGTGATCACTACTAGCATACAAGACTTCGACGACTGCTCCAGTATTATCTTTTTCAACAAATGCGTTGACAATGAGTTGTATCATAAAACCACCTAAATCGAAATACACTTCATATTTGCTTTCAGAATAGGCATCTTTACATTTAACTCCTGACCGGTCTGATAAACACTTTGACAACAATAAAAGATGTCCTGTTTATCATTGTGCAAAGTCATAATTTTTCGGGTCAGCTCATTTTTCGCAAACATGACTTTCATGGCTTTACCTGCTATCCAAGCCGGAATTTTGTAAGGTAAGAGTTCTGCCTTATAAAGGTTCAAATTTACCCCACGCGCTTCTACGACTTTCAAAGCCTCTCGAATGGCCTTGATGGCCAATGATAATTCAGAAGAACTATTCATCAAGTTCAAAGCCAGTTCTTCTGGATTTTCCAAATTTCCTGAGCGAGCAGCTGTCGAAGTGACACCTGCGTTAATCGCCATGTGAATCCAAATCCACTCGACCATATCATGAGGCACTTCCCACTTCAAATCTGCAGAAACTAGTAAAGCCGTCAGATCAGCATAGTTAGAAATGTGTGCTTTTTGCTCACCTTCTAGCATTAAATGGTCGAACAAGACACCATCCAAATGGTTCTCCTGCATGTGACCACCCGCTGTCGGAAAGGCCAAAATATAGTCGTAATCCCCTGCCCACTTTTGGACCTCTTTTCGAGTATCCCAGAAATTACAGAAGAAAACAAGGGTGCCTTTGATATTGTTTTTTCGCAAGGTTTCCACAGCTTCTTTGACAAGCCCATGACGCACACTGAGAAAAATAAAATCATATTCCGAATGAGCTTCCGCCACATGAACCTCATAGATATCATGCTTATTCTCACCTTTGGAATGATAGCGACCATCTAGCAGATCAACTGACAACTCCTTCGGTGCATTGTTTTTCTTACTATCTCTCAGTACGTGTTCCACTTGATGGCCTGCTTTTTGAAAGGCGTAGGCATAAGTGGTCCCGATCACTCCGAGTCCTAGAATCGCTATTTTCACTTAAAAATCAATCCCTTTCCCAAACTCTTCCACACTATCCGGCACATCACTAAACAAAGTCACATGTCCCATCTTGCGGTTGTGCTTTGCCTCTATTTTACCATACATGTGGAGGTGGGCGCTTGGATTTTCTGTGACATATTGTTCAGCAGCCTCGACATGCTGGCCGAGGACATTGAGCATGACGGCTGGGGCATGCAGGTGGATAGCTGGCAATGGTGTTCCCAGAACACCGAGAATATGGGTATCAAACTGCGAGAAGTCACAGGCTTCAATCGAGTAGTGGCCAGAATTGTGTGGACGTGGCGCAATTTCATTGACAATGATGTCATCAGCAGTCGCAAACATTTCCACACAGAGCGTTCCAGATAGCTTGAGCTGTTCTGCAATTCGCACTGCCATAACTTTAGCTTTTTCTGCTAAGCTTGCTGGAATGCGAGCAGGCACAATGGTCTTTGAAAGAATGTTGTTGCGGTGGATATTTTCCTGAACTGGGAAAACTGTCACGTCCTTACCATTACCTGACACGATGACAGAAATCTCAAGGTCAAAGTTGACAAATTCTTCTAAAACACAGGCTGCTGAGTCTGCTAGCGCATAGGCTTCTTCCAAGTCTGCTTCCGAGCGAATGACCTTTTGCCCATGCCCATCGTAGCCACCAGTCGCGGTCTTGAGGACATAGTTTTTCGACAGATCAATATCTGCCAAGTCTTGGCTTGAGGTCACAACCTTGTAAGGTGCAACGGTGACTTTGGCCTTGTTTGAGAGAAAGTCCTTCTCAAAGATTCGATTTTGAGAGATTCGGAGTAGGTCTGTCCCTTGTGGAAGCTGACCATCCTTGATAACGGCATCCAAACCGTCGGCATCCACATTTTCAAACTCATAAGTGAGAACATCACATCGGTCTGCCAACTGACGAAGAGCGTCCACATCATTATAAGGAGCCACGATGATCTCCGCCACGCGAGAGGCCGGACAATCCACTGCAGGATCCAACGCGATAACCTTGTGACCCATGTAGATAGCAGAAATGGCCATCATCTGACCAAGCTGACCGCCACCAATAATTCCGATTGTTTTAGATGAGCTCATTTGTAGACTCCTCTGCGATTTTTCCTTGTTCTTCTGCGAAATCAGCCAAAGCTGTCGCAATAGCCTGGTCCTCTACTGAGAGGAGACGGAGGGCAAAGAGAGCAGCGTTGGTCGCACCTGCTTCACCTATAGCCATAGTTGCGACTGGTACGCCTCCCGGCATCTGAACGATAGAGTAGAGAGAATCCACACCGCTAAGCGCACGAGACTTGACGGGCACACCGATGACTGGAAGGGTTGTTTTCGCTGCTACCATCCCTGGCAAGTGAGCAGCGCCACCAGCACCTGCGATGATGACCTTGATGCCACGGCTACGTGCTTCTTCGGCATGTTTGAACATGAGGTCTGGTGTACGGTGTGCGGAAACAACTTTCTTTTCGTAGGCTACACCGAAGCGGTCTAGGACTTCTGCTGTTTTTTGCATGGTTGCCCAGTCGGATTTTGAGCCCATGATGATGGAAATTACTGGTTTCATTTTTAATCCTTTTTCTTCCTTTTTTTGACAATCACCTTAGGTTGTGAGGGACGGCAGCAGCCACCAAAGGTGTCTCATGCCTAAATCGGAAGCCCAAGGTCTTCCGATTTCCCTGAACGATTGGCTTATAATCCAATCGTTCTTTCACAACGGCGATGATTGCTCTATATCAGCTCGCTAATGCTCGTAAATTAAACGACCATTATCGTGTTTGGCGACTGCGTCGCTTTTTCTTATATCTTTATCGAATTGCCTTACTACCAATATCGTTTCGATAGAAGAGGCCTTCTGTGTTTTGTTTGTTGAGTTGGTTGTAGATAATGTTTTGGCCGTCTTTGACAGTATCTGCTGTGGTGACCAGCATGTAGACACGTCCTCCGTTTGAGAGGAGGTCTTGGCCATTTTCAGCGAATTTGGCACCGGCATAGTAAGTGATGATGTCACCCTCTGTCTTGGCTGGAAGTTTGACACCTTTCTCATAAGCGAGTGGGTAGCCGTTTGATGCTACAACCACACCTAGTGTCACACCCTTGTCCGTCCAAGTGATGGCTGGCTCTTTGCCATCCAAAATGTCAGTAATGTTTTGCGCAAAGTCAGATGTCAAACGAGGCAAGATGATTTGCGTTTCAGGATCTCCAAAGCGAGCATTAAACTCGATGACTTTGGGTCCATCAGCTGTCAAGATAAGCCCTGCGTATAGGACACCAAGATAGGGGCGCCCTTCTTTAATCATCCCTTCGAGGACTGGCTTGACAATAGTCTCCACTGCCGTATCAACTACACTCTGTGGTAAGTGTGGAACTGGCGCATAAGCACCCATCCCACCAGTATTAGGACCCTTGTCGCCATCATATGCACGTTTGTGGTCCTGAGCCGTTGGCATGATGTAGAACTTGTCCCCATTGACAAAGGCAAAGAGAGAGAACTCTTCCCCGTCAAGGAATTCCTCAATGACTACACGCGCACCTGAATCACCGAATTTATTGTCTAAAAGCATCTCATGAGCGGCTTCGACGGCTTGCTCAACTGTCTCCGCAACGACGACACCTTTCCCAAGGGCCAAACCATCCGCCTTGACGACGATTGGAGCGCCTTTCCCCTCGATGTAGGCCTTGGCTTCCTCGAAATCTGAAAATGTCCCATAGGCTGCTGTCGGAACGTCGTATTTGACCATGATTTCCTTGGCAAAATCCTTGGACCACTCCAGCTCAGCCGCAGCCTTTGTCGGACCAAAGGCTTTGAGACCAGCTGCATTGAAATCATCCACGATACCAGCTGCAAGGGCGTCATCTGGACCGATAAAGGTCCAAGCAATGTCATTTGCTTTTGCGAAGTCAATCAGCTTAAAATGTTCGGAAATAGAGATATTTACCAAATCCAAACCATCTAAGGTCATCCCGTCATTCCCAGGAGCCACGAAAACTTGCTCAACGTCTTTAGACTCCAACAACTTTTTGGCAATCGCATGCTCACGACCACCTGAGCCGACAACTAACAGTTTCATCCATCAACCTCTTTTGCGAATTATTTACTAACATTATACCATAAACGTTCGTTTTAATCTTGTTTCGTTTAGCTTTTTAATCAAAAAAAGGAAAGAAACTGTTTTCTTCCCTTTCGTTTTCTTAATGTCTAAAATGTCTCACTCCTGTGAAGACCATAGTCAAGCCGTATTTATCAGCCGCTTCGATGGATTCTTGGTCACGGACGGAACCACCTGGTTGGATGATTGCTTTGATACCTGCTTTGGCGATTTCTTCCACGTTATCCGCAAATGGGAAAAAGGCATCGGAAGCAAGCACAGCGCCGTCAAGACGGTCTTTGGCTTGTTCAATGGCAATACGTACGGAAGCCACACGGTTGGTTTGACCAGGGCCAACGCCAAGTGTCATGTGGTCATTGGTCACGATAATCCCGTTGGATTTGACGTACTTGATAGCCTTCCAAGCAAATTCAAGAGCAGTTGCTTCTGTCTCGGTTGGCTGGCGTTTGGTCACCACTTGCCAGTCAGTCGGACTTTCTTTGACCACGTCTTGGTTTTGAACGAGGAGACCACCAACAACACCAGTATATTCTGCTTCCACTTCGCTAGCGTCTTGAGCATCAAATGGCAAGGCTAGGATGCGCAAGTTTTTCTTCTTAGTTGTCAAGATTTCAAGCGCTTCATCTGTATAGCTTGGCGCAATGATGATTTCAAGGAAAACACCGTGCATTTTTTGTGCTGTCGCAGCATCCACTTCACGGTTGAGAACGACAATACCACCGAAGATAGAAACTGGGTCAGATTCATAAGCGTAGTCCCAAGCGGTTTCGATATCATCAGCTTGACCGATCCCACATGGGTTCATGTGTTTGAGAGCCACCACGGTTGGACGATCTTTGAAGTCACGGATGATACGGATAGCGGCATCAGCATCACGGATATTGTTAAAGGACAATTCTTTACCGTTAAGTTGTTTAGCTGAAGCAATGGAGTAAGCCGTTGGTAAACCTTTTTGGTAGAAGTCTGCATCTTGTTGAGGGTTTTCACCGTAACGCATTGGTTGCTTAAGGTCGTAAGTCAAAGTAAGTTTTTCAGGTTTTGTTTCACCCACTTGAGCTGTGAAGTATTCTGCAATCAAGGCATCATAAGCCGCTGTGTGACGGAATACTTTCGCTGCCAAACGTTGGCGAGTTTCGTAAGAGGTTTCGCCGTTGACTGCCAATTCGTCCAAAACTACAGCGTAGTCAGCAGGATCTACCACAACTGTGACGCTAGCGTGGTTCTTCGCTGCAGAACGAAGCATAGATGGACCACCGATATCTATGTTTTCAACGGCATCTGCGTATGTCACATCTGGTTTAAGGATGGTTTCTTTAAATGGGTAAAGGTTGACCACCACAAGGTCAATGAGCTCAATCTTATTATCCTTAGCCGCTTCCAAGTGACTATCCAAGTCACGGCGAGCGAGAAGACCACCGTGGATATTTGGGTGGAGAGTCTTGACACGACCATCCATCATCTCTGGGAAACCAGTCACATCATCGATGGCGATAGTGTTTACCCCAGCATTGTCAAGGGCAACCTTGGTCCCACCTGTCGAGATGATATCCCAACCGAGTTTTTTGAGTTCTTGGGCAAATTCAACAATGCCCGCTTTGTCTGAGACACTAATTAGTGCGCGTTTAGTCATTTTCTTTCTTTTCCTTTTTTAAAAAAGTTCTTCATCTGCTACAGTCAAAAATGTTTTTTTCAACTCTAGGACTTCCTTATTTTCGTGTAGTCCCCAAACGTTCCAAAACTTCTGGATAGAGTTTGTACTCTGTTTCGTGGATGCGAGTCTCGAAAGTATCAAGGGTATCTCCTTCAAGGCGTGGCACACGGACTTGTTTGATAACCTTACCGGTATCAACACCAGAGTCCACCCAGTGAATAGTCACGCCAGACTGGTCCACACCTGCATTCCAAGCATCCTCAATACCATGAGCGCCTGGAAATTCAGGGAGAAAAGCTGGGTGAATATTGATGATGCGACCTTCATAAGCTGCTAGTAAGGTTGGGCCAACAATTTTCATATACCCCGCTAAGCAAACCAAATCTATCTGGTGTTCATCCAAGAGTTTGACGATAGCTTCTTCATAAGCTGCTTTATTGTCAAATTCCTTGAGTTCAAAGGCATGGCTAGCCACACCAAGATTCTTGGCACGTTCTAAGACATAGGCATCACGGTGATCTGAAAAAACAAATTCTACTGGAAATTGTTCCGCAATCACCTGAAAGTTTGAGCCGTTACCAGAGGCAAAAACAGCAATCCTTTTAGTCATTATTTAATCACCACACTTGCATCCGTCTTCTTCACAATTCGACCAATTTCATAAACAGGTTCGTCAAGAAGTTCTTTGACACGTTCCACATTCTCTGGTTTTACTGCAAGCATGAGACCGATCCCCATGTTGAAGATTTCAAACATTTCTTCGTGTTTGATTTGGCCATATTTTTCAAGAGCTTTGAAAATTGGAAGGACTGGTACTTTGCTTTCGTCAATTTCAGCAGCCAAGTCATCTGCGAACATACGTGGCACATTTTCGATAAAACCACCACCTGTGATGTGGGCAATCCCGTTAACCAATTCTTCTTTGATGAGTGGCAAAACAGCCTTGACGTAAATACGAGTTGGCTCCAAAAGAACGTCTTTAAGTTTTTTGCCTTCAAGTTCTGGGAGGACTTCTTCACCTGTGTAATCAGCAAAGACACGACGAACAAGTGAGTAACCATTTGAATGGATTCCGCTTGAAGCAAGCCCCAGGATCACATCGCCTACAGCTACTTTTGAACCATCGATGATTTGAGATTTTTCTGCAACACCGACAGCAAATCCAGCCAAGTCATAGTCGTCTTCGCCATACATACCAGGCATTTCAGCCGTTTCACCACCGATGAGGGCTGCACCAGCTTGTACACAACCTTCTGCCACACCAGCAACGACTTGTTCTAGTTTAGCTGGTTCATTTTTACCAGTTGCGATGTAGTCCAAGAAGTAGAGAGGCTCTGCCCCTGCAGCGATGATATCATTGACACACATAGCCACACAGTCTTGTCCGATGGTATCGTGTTTGTCATACTTGATAGCCAGCATGAGTTTAGTTCCGACACCATCTGTACCTGAAATCAAAACAGGTTCTTTGACACCTGTTTTTGAAAGGTCAAACATGCCACCGAAACCACCAAGAGCTCCCATGACACCCGCACGCTCTGTACGTGCCACGTGTTTTTTGATGCGTTCAACAACTTCATAACCCGCTTCAACATCTACACCCGATTGGGCATAAGCATTTTTATTTGTCATTTGTTTTTTCCTTTTCCTTTCCTTCAATGGGATTTTTTATTCGTAAAAACTTGTTTTTTCTCCTAAACTTCTACGATATTCTTCTTCATAATCATAGAGAGGAGTTGGATAGTTCCCATCAAAGTAAGCCACACAGAGACCGCCATTTGGCGCATCTGTTTCAATCCCAATAGAGTCAATCAAGCCATCAATCGAAAGATAAGTCAGGCTATCCGCACCAATGATTTGGCAAGTTTCCTCGACGGTATGATTAGCCGCAATCAACTCCTGACGTGTCTGGATATCAATCCCGTAGAAACATGGATAGGCAAGAGCAGGACTACCAATGGCAACGTGGACTTCTGATGCTCCTGCTTCTTTCAAAAGCTGAACAATACGACGAGATGTTGTTCCTCGCACGATAGAGTCATCAATCATGACCACACGTTTGCCTTTAACGACACCAGAAACGGCAGACAATTTCATTCGAACTCCTTGCTCCCGCAATTCTTGAGTCGGCTGAATAAAGGTCCGTTGTGTATATTGGTTCTTGATAAGACCCATTTCATTTGGCAGACCTGATTCTTCGGCAAATCCCATAGCTGCGCTGAGTGAGGAATTTGGTACCCCAACTACAATGTCAGCTTCATGCTTGAACTCACGTGCTAATTGAGCTCCCATTCGCTTACGAGCTGTATGAACATTGACTCCGTGGATGTTAGAGTCAGGACGGGCAAAGTAGATATACTCCATGGAACAGATTGCCAACTGAGTATCGTTTGTATAGCTGTCATACTGGATACCACTATCATCAATAATGACAATCTCGCCTGGTTTCACGTCGCGAATCCACTCCGCACCGATTACTTCAAAGGCACAGGTCTCAGATGAAACCACTACTGCTCCATTCGCCATTTTCCCGATTGACAGAGGACGGAAACCATTTGGATCAAGCGCTGCAATCAGCTTATCTTCAAACATCAAAAGATAAGCAAAACCACCTTTGACAAGACTGAGCGCTTCCTTAATTTTACCCATCAGGTTTGGATTGTGGCTACGGCGAATCAAGTGAGCCAAGATTTCTGAATCAGAAGTCGAGCTAAAGATTGCCCCTCTTTGTTCCAATTCTTGCTTGAGCGATTCTGCATTGGTCAAATTCCCATTGTGAGCCAAACCAAACTGCATATCGTGAAAGCGGAAGAGAAAAGGTTGGATATTGTCTACAGAAGCTTCTCCCGCAGTCGCATAACGCACGTGCCCAATCGCTCCAGTCCCTGTCAATTTATCCAAATTAGCAGGATTTTTGAAGACTTCTGATAAAAGCCCCATATCACGATGACGCTTCAATTTCCCTTGGTCATTGGAGAGGATCCCTGCCCCCTCCTGACCACGGTGCTGAAGACTATGGAGTCCAAAATAGGTCATTTTGGCAGCATCTGGGTGGCCCCAGATACCAAAAACACCACATTCTTCATTAAGAGATTTTACTTCGTATGTCATTTTATATACCTAATTTTTATTTCTGTATCATTCCTTTAGTAATACTACAGCGGAATGATACGGTAGAAGCTCGTTTCACCCACAACAACAAATCATTTACAATTATCGCAAGTTAGATCTACTTGATTTTACATTTACTGATGGTTATCTATTAGAAAATCTGCAAATCTTATTTCCCAGTAAAGTATTTAACCGCTGATGCAAAGAGATGTTGATCTTTATTTCCTGGAATATTTTGGAAGAGACCGTCTTCGAAACGTTCTGAGTGACCCATTTTACCAATGATTTGACCGTTCTTGCTGGTGATACCTTCAATCGCATTCACAGATCCGTTAGGATTGTATTTTGAATCCATGCTTGGTTTACCTTCGAAGTCAACATATTGGGTAAAGATTTGACCATTGTCGCGAAGCTCTGCAAATTCCTCAGCTGTCACGACAAATTTACCTTCACCGTGTGATACTGGGATGGCATGGATGTCACCAACTTCTACTTCGGCAAGCCATGGTGAGTTGGTGTTGGCAATACGTGTCTCAACCATCTTGGCCACGTGTTGGTTAGCATCATTGTAGAAGAGGGTTGGACTCGTGCTGCTTGCATCTTCAAAGTTTCCATATGGAAGAAGACCTGATTTGACAAGAGCTTGGAATCCGTTACAGATACCGATGATCAAACCACCACGGTCGATGAAACTATCAATGGCTGCACGCACTTTTTCATTGAGCAAGATGTTAACGATAAATTTAGCTGATCCATCTGGTTCATCGGCTGCTGAGAAGCCACCTGCAAAGAAGATAATATTTGCTTTTTCGATATTATCAACCATGGTGTCAACAGACTTGACAATCGCTTCTTCATTCAGTGTTACAAATGGTACCAAGTTGACTTTGGCACCTTCTTTTTCAAAGGCCTTAGCTGAATCATACTCAGAGTTAGTACCTGGGAATACCGGGATGTAAACCACAGGTGTCCCAACTGTTTCTTTAGCTTTGATCACAGCATCTGATGCCACTGCAGGTACTTCTTCCAACTCAGTTGCTTGTGCAAATTCCGTTGGGTAAACCTCTTCCAATTTACCTTGGAAGGCACTGTCAAGTTTGTGTCCATCAAGTGTTACACCATTGACAGTAAGTGTAAAGTCAGCTACTGTTCGTCCAATCTTGGCAACACCTGCAATGTCTTCAGGCGATGTGAAGACGAATCCACCCAATTGAGCTGTCAAGCTAGTGTCAAGGCCAGCTAATTCAACGTTTGCACCAATATGGTTACCAAATGTTGCAAGGGCAAGAGCTTCAACCACACCACCATATTTGACAGCTGATGCAGATGTGACTTTATGGTCAGCTTGAATTGCTTCAAATTGAGCAAAGTTAGACTTGATAAGATCAAAATCAATTTCTTGTGCCAAAGCTTGACCTGGAATATAGTAAATATTTTCACCAACAGCCTTAAATTCTGGAGATAGGACCTTACGGCTATCTGCTGTTGTCACACCAAAAGCAACCAAGGTTGGTGGTACGGTCAATTCTTCAAAGGTACCAGACATAGAGTCTTTACCACCGATAGATGGCAAACCAAGTTGAATCTGAGCTTCAATGGATCCAAGGAGAGCAGCCACTGGTTGACCAAAACGCTCTGCTTGTTTATCCATTCGCTCGAAGTATTCTTGATAAGAGAAACGAGCCTTAGACCATTTTGCACCAGCAGCAACCAAACGAGCAGTTGCTTCGATAACCGCATAAGCAGCGCCATGGTATGGAGACCATTCTGCTACATAAGGGTTGAATCCTTGCGCCATGACAGAAGCAGTTGTTGTCACACCATGTTGAACTGGCAATTTCTGTACAGAAGCTTCCGTTGGTGTGATTTGGTAGCGACCACCGAGTGGATGATTAACTGTTGAACGACCAACTGAGCTATCAAAGATGGTTTGTAAACCTTTTTGACTGGCATGGTTAAGGTCAGCCAAGACTTCAAGAGTATCAGCTTCAAGGGTTTCAGCAGATGTTTGACGTTCTTCTGGAAGCTTGACATCCTTGTCAACCACCTTAGCATCTACAACCACACGTACACCGTTTGTATCAAGGAAACGACGTTCCAAATCAACAATGGTTTCACCATTCCAGTGCATGACAAGGTTTGGTTTCTCAGTCACCGTCGCAACGACAACAGCATCAATATTTTCTTTGTTACATGCTGCAATAAAGGCAGCTACATCTTCTGGACGAACCACTACAGCCATACGCTCTTGAGATTCAGAGATAGCAATTTCTGTACCGTTCAATCCTTGGTATTTCAATGGTACTTTGTCTAGATCAATTTCAAGACCATCTGCCAATTCACCGATAGCCACACAGACACCACCAGCACCAAAGTCATTTGATTTCTTGATTAGACGTGTCACTTCTCCATTACGGAAAAGACGTTGAATCTTACGTTCTTCGATGGCATTCCCTTTTTGAACTTCAGCACCAGCTGTTTCAACAGATTCAACCGTTTGAACTTTAGAAGAACCTGTCGCACCACCGACACCATCACGTCCGGTCTTACCACCGAGCAAGATAATCACATCACCAGCTTCAGGCTTTTCACGGACAACATTTTCCTTAGGAGCCGCACCGACAACTGCACCTAGCTCCATGCGCTTAGCAACGAAACCTGGGTGGAAGTATTCACGAACATAAGTTGTTGCAAGACCAATTTGGTTCCCATATGAAGAATAACCGTGAGCCGCTGTTTTAGAAATCACTTGTTGTGGCAATTTCCCAGCGCGAGTTTCTGAAATTGGAGCTGTAATATCACCAGCACCTGAGATACGCATGGCTTGGTAAACATAGGAACGCCCTGACAATGGGTCACGAATGGCACCACCGATACAAGTAGCCGCACCACCAAATGGTTCGATTTCCGTTGGGTGGTTGTGAGTTTCGTTTTTGAACATGAGAAGCCATGGTTCTTTGACACCATTGACATCCACGTCAATTTCTACAGAGCAGGCATTGATTTCATCAGACACTTCCATGTCATCCAAACGACCATTGGCACGCTCGTAACGACCAAAAATAGTCGCCATATCCATCAAGGTTTGAGGTTTTTCGGTACGTCCCAACTCATCACGCATGGCAATATACTTGTCATAAGTCGCTTGCAATTGTTTTTCAAATTTAGAAGCTGAGAAGTCGATGTTTTTCAACTCCGTCTCAAAAGTTGTGTGACGGCAGTGGTCAGACCAATAAGTATCCAACACCTTCAACTCAGTCTCAGTTGGCACACGATCAATAGACTTGAAGTAATCTTGAATGAATAGAAGATCATCTACTTCCATTGCCAATCCTTGCTCTGCCTTATACTGTGCAAAATCTTCTGCCGTATAAGTTTCAAAGAAATCCAAAGTCGGAATAGTTTTGTCGGACTCAGAGAAATCCTGTTTAGCAATACCAACTGTGATATCTTTGAAACGAGAATCCACTGGGTTCAAGAGGTAATTTTTGACAGCTTCCAACTCATTCGCATCGATATCCTTGTTAACCAAGTAAAGTTGCGCTGTGTTCACCGTTACATCATTTGAGCTACCCAGCAACAGCAAAGCTTCTTGTGAAGATGCCGCACGTTGGTCAAATTGACCAGGCAAGCTTTCGATAGCAAAGAAAGCATATTTTTCAAGATCAGCCTTCACTTCAGCTTCATCCAAAACAGTATCAGTCACTTGCTCAGAGAAGATATGTTTCTCCGCACGCGCAAACAAGTCCTCTGCCAAACCAAAGACATCGTAAACCTGAACAATCCGAAGATCCTTCAACGTTTTCAACTGAAGATTATGCTGCAATTCTTTTACTAAAGACTGAGATTTCACACGAAAATCAGCTTTTTTCTCAACGAAAATACGTTTATCCATTTTATTTCCTTTATTTCTATTCAAATAGGTTATCGAAGACGAAGGTTTTACCTTTCAAACAAGTTACTTCAAGCCCTGCAATTTCTCTAATACAACCTTATATACATCCGTTAAACTGCCTAAATCTCTACGGAAAACATCCTTGTCCATATGGTGCCCTTCAGCATCCCAAAGACGGCAGTTATCTGGTGAGAATTCATCTGCTAAGATAATCTTGCCATCCTTATCAAAACCAAATTCCAATTTGAAGTCAATCAAGCGAAGACCAATTTGTGCAAACCAATCTTTCAGCAATTCATTGATACGACGCGTTTCTTCCTTGATATAAGCGATTTGCTCATCGTTGGCAATATCCAAGAACTTGACATGCTCATCATTGATGAATGGATCATCCAAATCATCGTTCTTGTAGTAAAATTCAACGATTGGAGTTTCCAAATCCAAACCTTCTTCCACGCCAAAACGTTTTGAGAAAGAACCTGCAGTTACGTTACGAAGCACAACCTCCAAAGGAATGATTGTCACTTTTTTATTCAATTGTTCTGTGTCAGAAATACGTTCGATAAAGTGTGTCGCCACACCAGCAGCATTCAATTTTTCAAAAATAAGAGACGAAATCTGATTATTCAGCACACCTTTACCCTCAATGGTCTCTTTGCGAGCTCCATTCAGCATGGTTGCCTGGTCCTTGTAGACCGACTTAATCACATTTTCGTCTTCTGTAGTATAGATATCTTTAGCTTTTCCCGTATAAATAAGTTCACTGGACATTTTCTTGTTCGCCTTTCGTATTACTTTACATCATTCTAACACAACAGACACTAAAAATCAAATATTTCACGAACTATATTTGATATCATATCTGAAAAAGTACAGAAAAATCGCAAACGAATTTTCATTTGCGATTTTCTAAGATTGATTAGAGTTAAAATGAGAACTTTATTCTTGTTTAAAAAAACGATCAAGATAGTAGCGTAAAAAACTCTTCCTACCTGTAATCATAGTCAAACGACCTTCAAGTCCATAACGAAGTTTTTCTGCTTGTTCAGCATTCAAATCCGTCTCTGCCTCTAATTTAAAGAAATTGCCCTTTTCTGTCTGAGTCGCACTGGTATCGATATTCGTAATCTTGGATGTCAATACTAGCTGCTTATTCGCATCCGTTACCGTTGTAAATCGTACCTCATTTCCATGCTTGAGACCAGCCACTTCCTTAGAACTGATATAAGCTGTCAGTTTTGCCTTCCTCTCTCTAGCCAACTGCGGAAAAAGGTAAGCGAGGATAGTTCCTTCTGGAATGATGGTAGATCGACTATGCTCAGGATTCAAATGTAGAATACCATCTTCTGTTGCTGTAATTTTCCCCTTCTCTAAAAGATTCCCTTGAATCTTTTTACCTGACTCCGCTTCAAGAATTTTCTGATCCAAGAGCGTTAATTCCTGGCCTACCTTGGCAAGTTGCTGAGATTTTAATGATTCCAACTGACTTCCCAATCCAGATGCATAAGCTTGCTGGGCTCCTGAACCTGCATACTGTACTCGATAACCTGCAAGAGTTGACTCCAACTGAGTGATTTGAGCATCTAGCTGAGATAAGGCCTGCTGTTTGGCTTCCGATCCTTGCTCCTTTGTCGACTGATAAATAGCATAAGCTGGATGATCACTCTCTAAGTGTCCATCACCCTGAATAGCAGACTTGGCTTGCTGATATTCTTTAATTTTGGACTGGGTTTCACCGATGAGATTGCCTAATTCTGCCTGACTACCACTGGCTGCTGCATTTTGAGATGATATACTAGCATTTTGTTGCTCAACCTGACTCCGCAGACTAGCAGCTTGATTTAGATAATCTAAAAAACTATGCTGATAGCCAAATTTGTCTGCTTCCGGAAATTGATCACTTCCTGCTTGAAGGCTTGCTTTTAAATACTCCAGTTGAACCTTCTGATCCTTGAGCATTTCCAACTGACTGGCATAATTCTCAGCCTGAACTGCTTCTGCTCCCTCTTGGTATTGAACGAGAAGATCCCCTTGCTTGACAAACTTATTTTCAGCCAAATGATTGGCCACAATCTTACTATTACTACTAGACTGAATGGTAGCAATGATACGAGCAGGTTCTACCGTAGCTCCAGCTGTCAAGCTTATCTCCTTTTGTGCAAAGATTGAAAAAACGATCAGGAACAAAAACAAGATAAAACTTGGAAAAATCACATAACTAGAAAAATTATGGTAACGACGATTGTAAAACTCAGCACTTTCTAAAAATTCTGATTGCATCTTTTCTCCTCTCTAACTATTCACCAAGTGGGCATAGAAACCACCCTGAGCCAGTAATTCCATATGTGTACCCTCTTCGACAATCTTGCCCTGATCCAAAACAACAACCTTCTCTGTCCGCTCAGCAATGGTCAAGCGGTGGGCGATGAAAATCAAGGTCTTATCCAAAGCCATCAGATTATCGACAATTCGCTTCTCGGTCAAAATATCCAGACTGCTGGTCGCCTCATCCAAGATCAAGACGGGCGCATCGGTCAAGAGAGCACGCGCCAGAGCGATCCTCTGACGTTGACCACCTGAAATGCCCGCTCCATCCGAAGTCAATTCTGTCTGGTAATTCAGTGGCATCCGCTCAATATCCTCCCGAATCTCTGCCAACTCCACTGCTCTCAAGATATCCTCCTGGGTCGTCCCCTCCTTAGCTCCAAGAAGAAGGTTCTCCAAGATCGTTCCATTAAAAACGTAGGGTTGCTGAGGCAGGTAGTTGATATACTGGCGTAGAGCCTTTTTATCTATCTGATTGAGATTGACGCCACCCAGACTAATCTCCCCCTGACTTGGATCGTAAAAATTAACCATCATCTTAGCCAAGGTCGTCTTACCTGATCCTGAAATTCCCACAAAAGCCACTTTAGAGCCTTGCGGAATGGTTAGATTGATGTCCGACAAGACATCTCGACCATAGCCATACTTGTAGTGAACCTGCATGAAAGTCATATCTCCTTCTAGCAAGCTCAAATCTGAGACTGTTTTCTTTTCCTCAAACTCAGATGCAACCAGATAAACTTCATTCAGACGGTTATTAGCTACCTGCGCTGTCTGAAGTTTGGTTTGCAGATTGATGATATTCTCCAAAGGATTTGTAAAGTAAATAAGCAAGGTATTATAGGTAATCAACTGCCCCAAACTCATCTTATTGTCCATAACTAGGAGAGCCCCCATCCAGAGAATGCCAACATTGAGTAAGAGCTGGGCAAGCTTTTTCAGAGCCTTTTGCTGACTTTCTGCCCGACTGTAGATAAAAGATTTTTTCAGATAATCCACAAATTCCTTGTCAATCTTTTGATAACGAGAGCTTTCACTAGTCAAGGATTTAATGGTCTCAATGCCGTTGATGTCCTCAATGATAGAAGAAGACAGAACCGCATTAGCTTCCATGGTATCCCGATTCATCTTTTCAAAGGGCTTCATAAAAGCAAAGATAATCACTGTGTAAATAGGAAGAGCTAGTAAACTCATGAAAAAAAGATTGCTATTCTGCGAAAATAGAACTACTGAAATAATCAAGACAGTAGATACATCCAAAAAAATTGACAGGATAGTCGAAGCCAGCGCATCGATGATACTATTTGCATCCGTGAAACGAGACACGATTTCCCCTGTACGACGTGTCGCAAAAAAGGACATGGGCAAATGAAAAACATGCTTAATATAAGACAAAATCACATCAATGGACAAGCGTTGCCCCAAAACAAGTAAGAGATACTCCTGGGCATAAGATAAGATTTGCTGAAGAACATAAACGATGACTAGCCCTATTGAGATAATGCCCAAGGTTGAACGCATCTGATCTGGTACATAAGTATCAATGATAGACTGCAGATAATAAGAACCCACAATGTTAATCAAGGTCACCAAGAGGGTCGCCAAAACGATATTAACAATCAAACCTCGCTGTTTCACTAATATAGGGATAAAGGAGAGAAGGCCATTTTTTTGTTCCTTATGAGGCTTATAAGTCGGAGATGGGGCCATAAAAATAGTGATTCCTGTCCACTCCTTAGCAAAGCGCTCACGAGAAATCTTGGTCAGCTTAACACTAGGATCTGGATCTGCAATATGAATGTTGTTCTTGTCTTGCCCAGTCACCACATAATAATGGAGCAATTTCCCTTCCTTAAGCACATGAGCCACAAAAGGAAAAGTTACATCCGGCAAATCAAACAAGCTCATGTCCGCCTTGATCGCTCGCGTCTCAAAACCTATCTCCTCTGCAACCTTGACTAAGCCTAAAGCCGTAGTCCCATCCATGGTCGTCTTGGCCAACTCTCGCAAGTGAGCCAGAGAATAATAACTACCATAATAACCAAAGACCATGGCTAACGAAGCCACACCGCAGTCCATCTGGTCTACCTGAGGACGATAATGCCGTTTACTAAATTTCATATCCTACTCCTTTTCCTAACAATCTCCAAAGAAAACTTTGTAAGATTATTTTATCCAAACAAAGAAGCAAAAAGAAAATTATTTCTAAAAAAACAATAACTGCACCTGAACAGCACTTTTTCCTAAATAAAAATAGGTAGAACAAACGTCCTACCTAGAAAATATAATGATTAATATTTCTTACCTTTTTCAATTTTTTGTTAATCATATACAAAACTATAAATGAAAATAAGAGTGGTACAAGATAACTTTTTTCACTCATTGTCACCTGAAAGCCTAGACTAGCAAGTACTTTAAAAAGCAAAAGATTCATCAGAAATAAGAAAAGGAATGTTAGAAAAAATTTTAAAGTCTTATTCATTTCCATCCTGATTATCTTCTTTACCTCTTATTTTCTGGATAGCATGATATTTTACTGCTATGTAAATAATTAAAAAAAGTAGGGGATAAGAGAATAAATCTGAAAGTTCCATGAAATTTACACTATACTTTCCTAGCAATAGTTTATAGTCCATTAAAACTTGCATGATAGAAAGTACAATACGTACTAGCAGAAGCAGCCCTAATAATATCACTTCTTTTTTAAACATACGAATATCTTTCTAACTAAAATCAAACTACCGTTCATCAGCTTAACACCCCAACATTCCCCAAAATTGCCCTAATACTGGAGCCACAAAGTTCAGATTCATTTTATTAACCTTTATCACATTTTTCTTCACTTCTATAAAGTAAAATAAATGCCATCAAGAATAGTGAAATTGTAGGTATGTCAAAATTTTCAAACCATGCAGGTAGATTTATTTTGTTTACATCAGCGACTATTCTAACAATGATATAAACCATCGAACTGCAGCATACAGTAAACTCTAGCCAAGCTTTTTGTAACACTTGAACGACTTTCATCTCAAACCCCAATCTGATGTTCCATCAATTTCCAATCTTACTTTCTTTTGTTTTGTACTTATATCCTACATAAAACAGACCAAGTAGAATCGGATAGATTTCTGGATAAAACAAGGTATTGATCGGTTTTTTCAAAATCAAATACGTTACAATATAGATAATGACTGACACGATAAAACATCCCTCAGCAAATCCCAATAAAAATTTTTTCATAGCAGACTCCTATTTATCTGACAAGAATGGCAGAGTTTTTCCGCCATTCACACGCACAAAATCCTTTTCATTCAGATTCATCATTTATAGTTTGGATTATCTTTTGACAAATCCTTGCACAAAATTCCAAAATAGCCTGAGGCAAGCAATCCTACTAAATACCATTGCCAATCAAAGGATAACAAAGAACCTATACGAATTACATGAAGCACGAGATTGAAACCTATTGCTACCAAAAGGACTATAGTAGCTAGTTTAGGTAACAATTTATTGAGATCAGTGTTACGACTATTCATTATCTAACGCCCACGACGAGCAAAATCTGAACCAAATTTGTAACCAGCATTAAAAATTTGTACAGCAGCATTCAGTACTCCTGCAATCCCAACTGCTTCCGCAAGACCAAAACCACCTTTTGTTCCCACTAATTCATCGTCAGATAATTGATAAAATTGTTCTAAGTTCATGTTCATCATTACTCCTTTGTATTATATTTTATTGCTATATAAATGATTAAAATGAGTATTGGATAGGTAAATACTTCTGAAATATCCATAAAATTTACACTATACTGTCCAGGTAATATTTTATAGTCAATTAAAATTTGAACAATAGTAAAAATAATACGTAGCGATAACAATACTCCTAATAATATCACTTCTTTTTTTAAAAACATAGAAATGCCTCTCTGACTACAATCAGATTATGGTCTATTTGCATAATACCCCAAAGCTGCTCCTCCAGCAAAAAGCGCTGTTGCTCCACCTGCTACTGCCGCACCTACCTTCCAAATAGATACTCCAGCGAGTACAAGAGGCAGTGCTCCCCCATCCACTTCCATCAACTCTTCTTCCGTAAGAGCTACAAAGTTCTGTTCCATTTTATCAAAGTTTGTCATTTGTTTTCTCCTTTATTTTTATAGTTTTTTGTTTGTGATTTTTAACCTTTAAACCATTTTAAAAGCCAAATTGGATAAATAACTGAAATCATTTTTTCTCTCCTTCCTCTTCTTCTCACTTATCTATTCGAAAAATCATTTTAAAATGAATGAATAAATTTAATTTATTTAAAATACAATTTGATAAACCATGGAAGTAAAATTGGTAAATACATTGATTAGACTCCTTTCCTTTTCTTCTTACCTATCTATTCGAGAAATCATTTTAAAATAAACAACTAAGTCAAATTTATTTTAAAAACCACTTGATCAACCACGGATAAAGACCAGTCACATACATCAGTAATCCCCCCTTTTTTGTTCTCATCTCTTTATTCGTAAAATCAACTATAAAACTTCAACATCTTATCTTTTTTCGAGAAATAAAAAAACAACATGACTTGCATGTTGCTTTATGTTAGATTTTATCTTTAATGGCTTTCAATACATCTGCTACACTTTGGAGGTGATCGATTTCTTCATCACTGATTTCGATTCCAAACTCATCCTCAATGGTTAGTACGAATTCCATCAAATCTACCGAATCAGCATCCAAATCATCCTTCAAGCTCAAGGCCTCTGTGACTACAAAGTCTTCCCCTTGACGTTCTTGGATAATGGTCACGACACGGTCAAAAATTTCTTTATCTGTCATATATATTATTCTCCTGAAAATTCACGCGCAGTTTGAGCAACTACGTCTGTTTCTAGCATGGTACGAATCTGACGAATCGTACTATACACAGCCTTGGCATCACTTGAGCCATGAGTCTTAACAACCGGCGCCTTAACACCAAACAAGACTGCACCCCCAACATCTGAATAGTTGAGCTGCTTTTTCAAGCCTTTAAGGCTATCCTTAAGAAGAAGAGCACCTAATTTAGCTCGCAAACCGCCACCTGTAATAGCATTTTTAAGCAAGCCCATGATCCCCATGGCTGTTCCTTCGATGGATTTTAGCACAGCGTTTCCCGTGAAACCGTCTGCCACGACAACATCTGCAACACCCTCCATCAAGTCACGCGCTTCCACATTACCAATAAAATTCAAACTCTCATCAGCTGCTAGCAAGTCATAAGTTTCCTTGCGGAGTGGATCCCCTTTACTACTCTCTGTCCCGTTATTAAGCAAACCAACCCGTGGTTTTGCAATTCCACGAACATTTTTAGCATAGAAAGAACCTAAGATGGCGTATTGATGTAAGTGATGGGCTGTGTTTTCTGCATTGGCACCAAGGTCTAGCATATCAAAACCTTTCCCATCAACTGTTGGTAAGGTTGACATAAGTCCAGGTCGGTCAATATTCTTGATGCGACCAACGATGAAAAATCCTGCCGCTAGCAAAGCACCGGTATTTCCTGCAGAGAGCACGGCATCTGCCTCCCCATCTTTGACAGCCTTGGCCGCCAATACCATGCTGGCATTTTTCTTCTTACGGATGGCTTTTGTTGGCTCATCATCCGAATCAATTTTCTCATCTGTATGGATAATACTGACGCGTTCTGTAGCTGTTAGATATTGCTTGATTTTGCTTTCATCTCCGTAAAGTTGAATCTCAATATCTGAAAAGTCAGCAAGGGCTTGATTGACACCCTCAACGATGGCTTGAGGTGCATAATCGCCACCCATTGCATCTACTGCGATTTTTTTCATTTGTCTTCCTCTTTTAGTAATTGTCCCCAATCAGCTAGGGAATCAATAAATTTCTTTGATTTTAGGTGAATTCCTACGTATTCTTCATAAATTTGATCCATGAACTGACGCAATTCTTGCTTGATTTCAGACTTGAGAGAAATAGTCTCTAAAGTCTCAAAATTAATAGCTTGAAATTGATTGAGCAGATAGGGAATGTTTGGATTCAGATGACAACGTTTCTCATCCTCATGATAATGCTCAGGACATAAGCAAGCGCCATATTTGAAAGAAAAATCAAAGGCCTGACCCACCCGATGGCAAAAAACACACTCATTAAAATTAAGACTAATCCCAAAACGGGTTAAGATCTGAATTTCAAAAATATTGGTCAAAACTTGATAATCCAGCCCCTCTTCCATCAACTCTAAAGTCTTTTGTAAAAAAGCAAACAAGGGAGCATCCTGTTGATTGTCCTGCAAACTAGCATCTGCCAGAGCTGCCACATAGGTCGCATAGGCCATGACAAAGAGATCACTATTGATTTTTGGAAAGGTCATCACCTCATGATAGTCTTCAATATAACTAAGCCCATCATCATTGATTCGCAAAAGAAAACGAGCCAGCACCAAAGGTTGAATAACTGGAGCCAGTTTGGATTGACCGGCATGTTTGACAAAAAACATGCGCTTACCGACCTGCTCTGTAAAAATCTTGACTAGCTTGTCATCCTCACGAAAATTACGATTGTAGAGCACCAACCCCTGACTCGTAATAGACTGAATCATGCTTCTCTCATGTACTCCTCAAGACGTTTCATAGCTTCTCTGATGGTTTCCATGCTAGCTGCATAAGACAAGCGCACATAACCTTCTCCATATTGACCAAAAGCTGCACCAGGGATAAAGGCAACAGCCTTCTTGTGAGCAAAATCCTTCAGAAAAGCAAACGAATCTTGATTGTAGCCTGTTGGAATCTTAGCAAAGATATAAAAGGCACCGTCAGGTTTGATAATCTCAAAACCAAGATTAGTCATTTTCTCGATAATGTAGTCCCGACGTTGGATATACTCTTTCTTCATCGGTTCTGCATCATCCTTACCAGCTGTCAAGGCTTCTACTGCAGCATGTTGAGCCATAGTATTTGCAGCAGTTACCAAATACTGGTGACTCTTGATGAGTTGGGCTGTGAAGTTTGCTGGTGCGAAGATAAAGCCTAAACGCCAACCTGTCATAGCATGTGATTTGGATAGACCGTTAATGATAATGGCCTGATCTCTCAGCATTGTTCCCAAAGAGACATGATTTTCCCCTGTATAAGTTAATTCTGAGTAGACCTCATCACAGACAACGAAAACCTCATACTTACGTAGAACGTCTGCCAAGGCTTCCAACTGTTCGCGACTGTAAGTAATTCCTGTAGGATTAGCTGGATAGTTAAGAATAACAGCCTTGAGCTTGTCACCCTGCTCCAGAATTGCCTTCTCCAGCATTTCAGGAGTCAAGACAAAACCATTTTCAGTCGTATCAATCTCGACAATCTCTGCACCAACTAGATTAACAATCGGCTCATAACCTGGATAGGCAGGAGCTGGCAAGAGAACCTTGTCTCCCTCTTCTAAAATAGCTGTCAAAGTAGCTGATAGAGCCTCTGTCGCACCAATTGTGACCAAGATTTCATTTTCAGGATTATAGTCCAGCTGGTATTTTTCTCTTACAAAATCACTAGCTGCCTGGCGCAATGTCAACAAACCACTCATCCCTGTATAGTAGGATTGGTTTTGGTCAATGGCGCGCTTAGCCGCCTCCTTAACATGGTCTGGAGTTGTAAAGTCAGGCTCTCCCAATGTCAGACGTAGAACCCCAGGAATCCCAGAAATAGCCTGGTCAAACTGACGAATCAAGGAAACTTGAATCTTATCTAATTGTTTATTAAATCGCTTGGTTAAGTCCATAGATACCCTCCTTGCTTAAAGAACATATGTCTATTATACTACAAAAGCTCTCTGACCGCAAAATCACACTAGCATAAGCAACTGATGTATGTTCATTTAAATTCATTACAACACTATGTTTTTAGAATACTCAATGAAAATCTCATGAAACTAGGAATCGAGGTGAAAACATAACTAAGGTTAGGTAAGCCGAAGATGACAACGTATTAGGAGATTTTCGACAAGTATTGAGAAGTTGCGTAAGGAAATAAATCGGATAGGGGTCAATATAAATCAGATCACAAAAAAAAGTAAACGAAGATAATCAGGCTAGTTTAAATGAATTTAGTCAGATTCTTGAATTGCAGAAACATTTGAAAGATACAGTCAGACAATTTATTCAAAAACAAGAAAATCAAACAAAGGTACAGGACAGATGGTTGTAATAAGAATTATTGTTGACACTATCTCTTATCTATCCTAAACTTATAACTAAGGATAAGATGATGTCGAGTGACTAGTAACAGTTTGCTCAAATGTTGCTGATGATTCAGGTTCAGGTTCGGCACTACCTTCAGCTTTAGGTTGTAAAGAACCCGCTCCACCACTGGTCCTATTCGTTTCACTCTTGGAGTATATTCAAGAGTTTTTTTTCTTGCAAAAAAAGTTCAAAAAATATATACTGGATATACACGATATAGAACGGAGATATCCCATGACTACATCACTTGTTAAGCAATACAATTTTAAAATCAATGAGTTAGCAATGGAACAAGCTAGAGCCATTATCAAGGAAAAAGGAATGACCATGACGGATGCTATCACTCTTTTTATAGAGCAGATTGTCCTCGAACAGGACTTGCCAATCAAGACTGCAGAAGATTTACACCGTGAACAGTTGATTGAGGAATTACAAGCTCAATCCGAACGAGCCTTAAGAGAATATGAAGCAGGAAAAGGGACTTCCCTAGATAGTATGAGGGCACGCTATGGCTTATAAAGTTATTATTTCTGATGAAGTGAGCCAAGCTATTGACAGTATTCATGATTACATCACTACTGTTCTTTTATCACCTCAGTCTGCTAAAAATACTGTGGGTAAAATTTTAGATGGCTTAAAAAGTTTAGAAGTCTTTCCTGAGGCTGGTTTTGACGCCGATGAAAAAATTGGTGTAAAGATTAATAGTAAGTACCCTACACGAGGAAAAATTATCGGTCAGTATGTCTTACTCTACTTCATCGACCAAAAACGAAACACTGTTTTTTTATCTCACCTATTCCACATAAAAAGCGACTATGTCACTTTGCTACAAAATGGTAATAAAAAAAGCTCAACTGATTGAGACATCTTTCTTTATTTTATAAACTCCGAAACCTTAATTTATGGTACCGTCTTGGTTTAACAATACGCTGTATATATAATATTTTACAGCTACTTTTTCTTTAGAAACGTTGATTTAATAAGGATTTAAATATTACAGAGTATACCTTTGTAAAATACGGTTTTGCTAATCTTCGTTACAACTATTCTAGCACCATTATTGATTACTAGATCGTAATGTCATTTCTGAGTGGATAGTCAGAAAGTGGCTAGACAAGCGCGACAAAAAAATATAACCTGAGTTTAGTTTTAATATGACTAGATAAACAGAAATACCAGAGGTGGAGCTCTGGTATTTCTGTTTTTGCCAAGACTTCGTTACAGTTCTTGTACAGCTATTATCACATAAATTTGAGAAACTTGTCAAATAATTATTAAACTTTACTTTCTCTTTACTTTTCTTCGAGACAAGACTATAATAAGAAGTGCTTATTTCGGAGGTTTTTATGTCATTTCTATCAAAAAATGGGGCAGGACTTTTAGTCTGTCTTATCATTTCCATCATCTCTTGGACCTTAGGGAGCTTCTTGCCTGTTGTCGGGGCACCTGTCTTTGCCATCTTTATTGGCATGATTCTCCACCCATTTCTCACTTCCTATACACAACTGGAAGCCGGCTTGACTTATAGCTCCAAAAAACTGCTTCAGTATGCTGTTATCTTGCTTGGGTTTGGACTCAATATCTCTCAAGTTTTTGCAGTAGGAAAATCTTCGCTCCCTGTCATTCTATCCACCATTTCTATAGCCTTGATTGTTGCCTATCTTTTCCAGCGCTTTTTTGACCTAGATACAAAGCTAGCTACCTTGATCGGTGTTGGTTCCTCTATCTGTGGCGGTTCTGCCATTGCAGCGACTGCTCCTGTCATCCATGCCAAGGAAAAAGAAGTCGCACAAGCCATTTCTGTTATCTTTTTCTTCAATGTCTTGGCAGCTCTTATCTTCCCAACTCTAGGAACCTGGCTCCATCTTTCCAACGAAGGCTTTGCTCTCTTTGCAGGAACTGCGGTCAATGATACTTCCTCTGTAACAGCCACTGCCAGCGCCTGGGATAGTCTTTACCAGTCCAATACTCTCGAAGCTGCCACCATTGTCAAATTGACCCGTACCCTAGCTATTATCCCTATCACTCTCTTCCTCTCTTACTGGCAAAGTCGTCAACAAGGAAACAACCAAGGGGTAAAACTTAAAAAAATCTTCCCTGTTTTCATTCTCTACTTCATCCTAGCTTCTCTGCTAACCACCGTCCTTACTTCCTTCGGTGTCAGCAGCAACTTCTTTGCACCTCTCAAACAACTGTCTAAATTCTTCATCATCATGGCCATGAGCGCTATCGGCCTCAAAACCAATCTCATTGCTATGATTAAGTCCAGCGGTAAATCCATTCTTCTTGGTGCCCTCTGCTGGATTGCCATCATCCTGACTAGTCTCGGGATGCAGACCCTTATCGGTATTTTCTAATACTCTTCGAAAATCTCTTCAAACCACGTCAACGTCGCCTTGCCGTACTCAAGTACAGCCTGCGGCTAGT